>JAOUFO010000311.1 GCA_029858165.1 Deltaproteobacteria bacterium
CCGGTTGCGGAAGCCATCCCCCCCAGAAACCGGCGGGAAATCCGGTGAATCCCCCAGCAATATGTTGCGGCCAGGGGAAAAATCACAAACAGATTGTAGTTTTTGGCCACGGTGCGGGCCAAAGCCCAGGTATCATCCTCGTAAACCCCGAACACCAGAATGTTGATGTGATCCTGAAAATAAGAATAATAGCCGATATCCGCAGCCAGCACCCCGCTGACCAGACAAAAAGTGATGACGGTGTACCAACGGGCGCCCGCCGCCCCCCAGGCCGTCACCCGCCGTCCATCCAGCCGCGGGGCGGCCAAAGGCAGGGCCAGAAGCAGAGGCAGAACCAGTGCCAGCAGGTAGCACAGCACCGACAAATCAAACCTCAATCCCATCCAGAAGGCCGCCGGTACATACCACCCCATCCCTGCCGCACCCCCCCCGCTGCCATAAACCAGGAAAAACACCCCCCGGAAAACCGTCATCAGGGCCAGGAACACAAGGTTCAACCCGGCCAACCGCGCCAACACCCTGGCCAGCAATCCATAGGTCTGTGAAATCGTTGGATTTTTCATGGTTTACAAAAATGCGGGTCTTTTTGGGGGGAGTGGTCGTTTATGAATCCCCCATTGTAGCCTTTGTGGGGATGGGCGCCAACCCGGAGGGCTTTTGTTGGAGGCCGCCGGGGTTGAAACAACAGTCCGGTGACAAGCTCACATTGAAATGGGACCCCCCATGGTGTAATGATGTATTCTGTTGATTTTCCACCTTTTCAAGCTGAAGGAGTTCTCATGGCCCAAGTTTCTCAGCAACCCGGCTACGGCCTGCGGGTGGCATTGGATATTCCCTACGACCAGGCGGTGACCGCCGTAACGGAAGCCTTGAAAACCCAAGGGTTTGGTGTGCTGACGGAAATTGACGTAAAGGCCACCATGAAAAAAAAGCTGGATAAGAACCTGCCCCCCTATCTGATTTTGGGGGCCTGCAATCCCGGGTTGGCTTTCCGGGCTCTTTCCAATGAGGTGGATATTGGGCTGCTTTTGCCCTGCAACGTGGTGGTGTACAAAACAGACGAAACCGGCAAAACCATTGTGGCCGCCATTGACCCGGAAGCGATGATGTCGGTTACCGACAATCCGGAACTGACCAAAGTGGCCCTGGAAGCCAAGGCGTTGCTGGTTCAGGCCCTGGAAAGCCTGTAAACCCCTCCATTGGGTTCGCAACCCCTCCCCGTCGGTTCGGTATCCCGGATGCCCCCCGCCGACGGGTCAGGTTTTTCCGCTTCGCAATGTGAGCACCGCCACCGGGGATACCCGGACCAGTTTTTCGGCCGTGGACCCCATCAGCAGGTGATTCAATCCGGTCCAACCGTGGGTGGCCACCACCACCAGATCAGATTTCGTTTCCGCAATCTCTGCCAGAATCTCATCCACCACTTTTCCCTGGCGCACCGCCACCTCTCCCTTGGCGGCCCCTTTGGGCCGGTAGCCGGACCGGGCCAACAAGTCCTCCAGCCGGGCCAGAGATTCCCGGCGGGCTTTGTCCATCATCCCCTGGCCCGATATTTCCGCCTCCATGGCCCCCGCCAGGGCCGCCGGGGGCACCCCGTCAAAGATGCCCAACTGCTGGTACACCTCGTAGGGGGATATTTCCAACACATGGACCAGGCGCAACCCGGCACCCGCCATCCCTGCCAAAGCGGCGGCGTATTCCACCGCATGGGGGGAGTTTTCCGAAAAATCCACCGGAGCAAGAATTTTGGACAGGTTCATCAATGGAATCCTCTGGGTGATTGGTTGATTCCCGCTTTTCTTAGATTCATTATACCTCTATTTTGGCCGGAAACACCTGCATCCGGTGTTTTTTCAGTCCGGCCCGGAATCTCTGGCCAGCCACCAGGGAACCGGTTATGATTTTTCCCACCCGGTTAAGGGTTCCCGCCAGATTGGGGAAACTTGATACCGAACGGATTGATAACCCATTTTTAAATGCCAACCATGCCCAACCACAACCCGCAATTTGTCATCAATGAACTGGAAAAAGAGGAATCCTGGCGGATGTTTCGCATCATCGGGGAATTTGTGGAAGGGTTTGATGTCCTGCCCGCCTTCCAACCCGCCGTCACCGTGTTCGGCTCCGCCAGAATGAAACAGGATTCTCCCTATTACAATCTGGCGCGCAGTCTGGGACAGGCTCTGGTGAAAAAAGGATATTCCGTGTTTACCGGGGGCGGTCCCGGAATTATGGAGGCGGCCAATCGGGGTGCCTTTGAATCCGATGGGGATTCCGTGGGGCTGAACATCTCTCTCCCCCGGGAACAGGCCCCCAACCCCTACATCACCAAGGGGGTCAGCTTTCGCTATTTCTTTGTCCGCAAGGTGATGCTGGTCAAATATTCCACCGCTTTTTTCATGCTGCCGGGGGGGTATGGCACCTTTGATGAGTTTTTTGAAACCCTCACATTGATTCAGACCCAAAAGGTGAGGCCCCTGCCCATGGTGCTGATGGGCCGCCAATATTGGGGCGGACTGGTGGACTGGTTAAAAAACACCGTGGTGGCCCAGGGAATGCTGGATGAGGCGGAGCTTTCTTTGTTTCATGTGGTGGATACCATTGAAGAGGCGATTGACGTGGTGGAATCCTACCGGGAAGCCCAGGCTGGGATTTCCCCCCCATAACCGGGGATTTTTGGGGCGCTGCCCCAAACCCCGCAAGGGAGCGTCCTGTCCAGCACCAGCACCGCAACAACAGGCCTCACCCCCGCCCTTCGGGCACCCCCTCTCCTGATGGCGAGGGGGAAAGTGTTGCTTGCTTAAAATGGGCAATAGGAATCTGCCTTGCAGGGTTTTCGGGGCCTTTCTG
>JAOUFO010000312.1 GCA_029858165.1 Deltaproteobacteria bacterium
CATGATAGACCCCGGCCAGGACCTGATGGACCCGGACATGTTCTCCCCCCCCACCCCCAGTGAAGAGGCGGAGGAAGCTCAGTTGGAACAGTCCCCGGCAGGAGCGGGCAAAGGGCCGTTTACCTCCGGGCAGGTGGCACTGGCCATGGTGCGGTATCAAACGGAAACCGAGGCCCGGCTGCGGGCCACCCACAATTACCCGGCAAACTTTGCCTGTGGGTTGGAGGTGGAGGTCAAAGTCACCGTGGACCGGGAGGGCAATCTTGTGGACCGGGAATTGTTAAACGGCAGCGGAAACCGGCTGTATGATTTTGCGGTGTTGCTGGGGCTGCGCCGCACCCGGTTTCCCGCCATCCCGGAAGAGGTGACCGCGGAAACCATCACCCAGCGCATGGTGTTTACCAGCGGGGTGAACTGCGATCACAAGCCGGACCTGCCCCAGCCTTCTCCCAACCGACCGGCCCGGCCCGACATCCGCGGACAGGCCCGTATGGGAGAAAATCTGCATGTGGAAGAGGCCAACACCCCGGCCCCCCAGGTGATTGAATCCGCCCCCTCCGAAACCAACCATTCCTTATTGCAGGGTGGCCCTGGCCTCCCTGGGATGAACAACCCTTAAAGGATAAGGATGATCCCCGTAATAACCAACAAGCTGTCTGCCGTTTACCGGGCCAACCCTTCCCGCCCTTGGGGGGGGGCAACCCGCCTATGGGCCGGGGGGAGGTTCCACCGGGGTTTTCTTTTTTGGCGGCCTATGGCGGCGGGGTGTTTTTTGGTGGTCGGAATCTTTGCGGCAGGTGCCGTCCTGGGGGCGGAACCAGGGGGCCGGATGGCCATTCGGGGGATGGAATACGGCAAACTGGTGGTGGCCATCCGTCCGGACAAATCGGTGACGGCTTCCGGGGTGGACAAAAAAGTGCAGCCATTGCTGGAGGAAAACCTGTGTTTGAGCGGCCTGTTCAGCATTGTCAATGCCGTCCATGAGGGGTGCAACAAAACCCGCCATTTCTGGGAACGGGATATTGATGACCTCCGGCTGATATACTCCCTGGAAACCGTGGCCCCCCCGCCCTCCCCGGACGGCTCCCCCTCCAAAGCCAAACCCATCCAAAAACTGTTGTTTACCCTCACCGACGGGGAGCGGGAGGACTGGGTGGTGTATCAGGCCCGGCTGAACCCCATGGCCCCCATCGGCCAGGCCCATATGGCCTACCTGGTCAACTCCATGGCCCAGGCCCTAAGCGGCGAACGGGGCATTCTGGGCAGCACCATTGCATATTCTCTCCACAAAACAGGATATTACAAGCTGGTGGTGGCCACCAACACCCACGGGCTGGGGATTATGCAGATTTCCCGCAATGAGGAAATAAATGTGCTCACCCGTAGGTCCCCCGACGGCACAGCGCTTACCTACACGGTGGTGACCAATAAAGGCAGTGGAGTGTTTTACAAACCCCTGGAAAAGGAAAGGGAGGCGGAAAGCCGGTTTATCACCCCCCCCCTGGGAATGAACTCCGGCGGAAGTTTTTCTCCGGACGGAAAGCGGCTGTTGATTGCCCGGGCCAGTGAGGGAATGACGTTTCTGTATGAGCATGTTTTGGCCAGCGGACAATGGCGAAAGGTCACCTCCGGCAACGTGATAGAAACCTCCGGGGTGTATTCGCCGGACGGAACCCAGATGTTGTATGTTTCCGATGAGACAGAATCCCCCCAGATTTACCGGCTGGAATTCGCCACCGGCAAAATCACCGAAATGACGTTTCACGGGGAATACAACGGGGACCCGGCCTGGCGCCCGGATGGCGGCGCCATGCTGTACACCACCATGGAAAACGGCATAGAAAAAATTTATGTGATGGATTTTGTGGCGGGCAGCCTCCACGCCCTGGAAACCGGCCGCCATGATGCCGAACAACCCGCCTGGTCCCCCGATGGCAGACAAATTGCCTTTGTTTCCAAAAAAAGCGGCGAAGCCAAGCTGTATCTCATCAGCGCAGACGGTTCCAACATGCACCGGCTGACCGACTCCCCCCCCGGTTACGAGGAAACCAACCCGGCATGGACCGCCCGTCAGTGGCTTCCCCTGCCGGAAAAATAACCCCCGGCATACATGCGGTGGGGGTGGCAGGATTTCACAACCCGGCCCGGTTGGGGTATAAATAGAAAACCCCCTGGAGGTTCATGGAAGCCCCCGGAGGCTTTCACCTTCCGTCCCTTGAATTTTTTCGCTTTTTGGAGCCTCCCGGTTATGATCCGCATTTACAATTCCCTGGCTGATTATCAATCCTCTATGGCGGGCCGGGAATCCAACACGACCCGGGTGGAATCCACCGTGCGGACCATCCTTCAGGATGTGCGGGTCCGGGGGGATGCCGCCGTGGCGGAATACACCAAAAAATTTGACCGGGTGGAGCCCGCATCCCTGCGGGTGGCGGATGAGGAAAAAGACAAGGCGGTGGCCTACATGGACCCTGCCATGCGGGATATTTGGATTCAGGCCATCCACAACATAGAAACCTACCACCAGCGCCAGAAGGAGGATTCCTCCCTGGAATTTTTTGCGGATGGCAGTGTGCTGGGCTGGAAGGTAACCCCGTTGGACCGGGTGGGGGTGTATATTCCCGGCGGCCAGGCGGTGTATCCCTCCTCTTTGCTGATGAATGTGATTCCGGCCCGGATAGCCGGGGTGGAGCAGATTGTGGTGGCCACCCCCCCCGGAGCCGACGGCCTGCCCCACAAGGATATATTGGCGGCGGCAGCCCTGCTGGAGGTGGACGAAATTTACGTGATGGGGGGCGCCCAGGCGGTGGGCGCCCTGGCCTACGGCACCAAAACCATCCCCGCGGTCC
>JAOUFO010000028.1 GCA_029858165.1 Deltaproteobacteria bacterium
TCCGGCAGGCTTATTTTTGACCGGGAACGGTGGTTCCACCGGATCCTCCACAACGAAACCGCCTACGCCATCCAGCGCCGGTTGCAATGGCGGGGGCTGACCATGGTCATCATGCCCGCCAGGGTGTCTTAGCTTTCTTTTTGGGGGTCCTGTCCAGCGGCTTCAGCACCGGCACGGGCCTTTGGGCCCTTTGGGCCGGGCTTGCGCCGCCTTTCTTTTGGATCCTGTCCAGCGGCTTCAGCACCGCAAAAACAGCCCTCTCCCCCCGCTTCGCGCGCCCCCTCCCCACACAAGGAGGGGGCAATAACCCTCTACATTCAAATATATTCAACCAACCGGAATGCCGCAAAACAACAAGCCGAATGGATGAGACTCTCCTCAACCAGCACACCCCGCCCCTCCCTGGATGGGGAGGGGCAGGTCGCATTAAGCGACCGGGGAGAGGGGGTTTTCAAGCTGGCCGGTTGCATTTCTTTTTGGCCCTGTCCAGCAACCGGCACAGCCCAGCGTTGTGTCGCCTGGCGGCTCCAAACGCCGGGGGCTGGCCGGTTGCATTTCTTTTTGGCTTCCTTGGGAAAAAAGGCCATAATACCCCATTGCCCGGCTGATGGACGGCTGGATTTCCCCAACTTTTTCCACACCGCCCCTTTTTTATCCTCATGACCGCCGACATTTTCTCTCTTAAATCCTTTTACAAACAAACACTGCCGCTGTTTGTGCTGGCCGGGCCGGATGTGATTGAGGATTCCGTCCGTCCGGGGCAAACCCTGGCTTTCGCCCGGCGGTTAAAGCAGATCACCGATCAGGCCGGTGTGCCGTTTGCTTTCAAGGTCTCGTTTGACAAAGCCAACCGCACCTCCCGGGAGGGGTTCCGGGGGCCGGGGCTGGCCGGGGCGTTGGACCTGTTCCGCCAGATCAAACAGGAGACGGGGGTGGCCCTGCTGTCGGATGTTCACCGGTTTGAGGAAATCGGCCCCGCGGCGGAAGTGCTGGATATTCTTCAGATTCCGGCGTTTTTATCCCGCCAGACCGACATGCTGGTGGAGGTGGCCAAAACCGGGCGGATTGTAAACTGGAAAAAGGGGCAGTTTATTTCCCCCCGGGATGCGGAACATGCGGTAAACAAAATGGCGGAAACCGGCAACGAGCGGCTGATTCTCACCGAGCGGGGCACCACCTTTGGTTACAACAATCTGGTGGTGGATATGCGTGCGTTCCCCATCATGGCCCAGTATGGGTATCCCACGGTGATAGACGCCACCCATTCCATCCAACTGCCCAGCGGGGGGGGCGGCAAATCCGCCGGGGAGCGCCAGTATGTGGCCACCATGGCCCGGGCCGCCGTGGCCGCCGGAGCCGCGGGGGTGTTTATGGAAACCCACGAAGACCCGGAAATCGCCCTGTGTGACGGCCCCAATATGATTTATATGGACCAGGTGGCCGCCCTGTTGGCCCAACTGAAGGCCATACATCAGATTGTCCATTCAGGCTGACGGCCCTATTGGAACCACTGCCCTTTGGAACCATTGCCTTTTGGACCCTTGCATTTAGAAATCCTTGGCCCCCCGGCCGGACCCCTGGTGTTCAACCGGGCACCGGACAATCCCGCTTTCCGTCCATCACCCGAAAACCGTCCTTTTGAATCCCCATGAGTGATATTTTAAAAACTGCCCGTCAAACCCTGGAAATTGAAATTGAAGGGCTGCGGGGATTGATCCCCCGCCTGGGGGAGCCGTTTGAAAAAGCGGCCCGGATGATGTTTGCCTGCACCGGACGGGTGGCGGTGTCCGGCATCGGCAAAAGCGGCCATGTATCCCGCAAAATCGCCGCCACCCTGGCCTCCACCGGCACCCCCGCCTTCTTTTTGCACCCGGCGGAGGCCCTGCACGGGGACCTGGGAATGGTCACCCGCCAGGATGTGGTGCTGGCCCTTTCCAACTCCGGCCAGACCGAAGAACTGGTGCGGCTGCTGGCCCCTTTGCGGCGGATAGGGGTGCCCATCATTTCCATGACGGGCAATCCGGCATCCGAGCTGGCCCGCCGCGCCGAAATCCACCTGGATGTATCCGTGGCCAAAGAGGCCTGCCCTTTGGGGCTGGCCCCCACCGCCTCCACCACCGCCGCCCTGGCCATGGGGGATACCCTGGCGGTGGCCCTGCTGAACATGCGCAACTTCAGGGAGGAGGATTTCGCTCTGTTCCACCCCGGAGGCTCCCTGGGCAAAAAGCTGGTGACCACCGTGGCGGACCTGATGGAAACCGGCAACCGCCTGCCGGTGGTGCGGGAAACCGACCCTTTAAGCGAGGTCATCCCGGTGATGCTGGACAAAAATTACGGGATCACCGCGGTGGTGGACGGGAATGGACAATTGACCGGGGTGTTCTCCCTGGGGGACCTCACCCGGATGCACCTGAAGGACCCCTCCCTGGGTTTTTTACACAAATCGGTCACCGATTTCATGACCCGCACCCCCCGCACCATTTCACCGGACGCCCTGGCCGCCGCGGCGCTTAACATCATGGAAACCCTGAAAATCCGGGCGCTGATCGCCGTGGACCCACACAACCGCCCGGCGGGAATCATCGGCCTGTATGAAGTGCTGAAGGCCATAGATTACTAGCCCGCCCCCCTTTTTGGAGGCTTGAATGAAAGTTTCTGACCTGGCCCAAAAGGCCAACCTGCCCTACGAGGGGGACGGCGCCCTGGAAGTCACCCGCATCCGGGGGTTGGCCCAGGCCGGGCCGGACCATCTCAGTTTCATCACCCATCCCAAGGGGGCGGCCCAGGCTTTACAAAGTGACGCCAGGGTGCTGGTGGCTCCGCCGGGGGTGTCCCTGCCGGGCAAAACCGTGCTGCGGGCCGAAAACCCCCGACTGGCCATTGTAACCCTTACCCCGTTGCTCCATCCGCCCCACACCCCCCTGCCCGGAATCCACCCTTCTGCGGTGGTGGACCCCGGCGCCTCGGTGGACCCCACCGCATCCATCGGCCCCTGTGTGGTGGTGGAACACGGCGCAGCCGTCGGCCCTGGAACCATCCTGATGGCCGGGGTGTTTTTGGGGCAGGGGGCCGCCATCGGGTATGGCTGCCTGATTCATCCCAACGTCACCATCGGGTGGGATTGCCGGGTGGGGGACCGGGTCATCATCCACGCCGGAACCGTGCTGGGGTCCGATGGTTACGGCTACCTGCAACAAGATGGCCGCCATCTGAAAATTCCCCAGGTGGGGATTGTGGTGGTGGAGGATGATGTGGAAATCGGAGCCTGCAACACCATAGACCGGGCCGCCTACGACATCACCCGCATCGGCAAAGGGACCAAAACCGACAACCTGGTCCACATCGCCCACAATGTGGTTGTGGGGGAACATTCCCTGTTGCTGGGGCAGGTGGGCATTGCGGGAAGCACCATCCTGGGGCCGGGGTTTGTCATATCCGGCCAATCCGGGGTGGCGGACCACATCACCGCCCCGGAAAAAGTGACCGTAGGCCCCAAATCCCTGCTGACCCGCAACCCAAAATCCGGCGAGGTGTACTATGGCTACCCGGCCCGCCCGGTGAAAGACTGGCAAAAATCTGTGGCCCATTTCAACAGCCTGGGTAAACTGGTGGAAAAAATAAACGCCTTGGCGGCAAGCCTCAACAGAAAAAAAACTGATTGAAAATGGGCAGGCTGAGGGACAATTGAATTTTTGGGCCACCGCCCCGCATCCGGCAAGGGAGATCCATTTTTTGGCCCAACCTGCGCTTTTGGTACACGTTTCACCTGACGGGCAAACATGTGTATGATGGGGATCAGGATTTTAGAACCGTTACCAGCTTTCAAGGAGTCAGGATTCCGCACTTATGACAAATTACGATTATCTGGTGCTGGCTTTTTTTGTGTTCCAATACCTGGGATACCAGTTGATTTACCTGTGGGTGTATGATTCCGAGTGGTTCACCACCAGGGAAAAGGTGTTGTTCCACTACCGGGAGCGTTGGTTCCGGGGGGTGATCAAAGACAACAATCTGATTTTGGCCATTCAAACCATCCGCAACCTGGAAATGGTCACCACCTTTCTGGGGTCCATCACCATGCTGATGGTGGGGTGGATCGTTTCGTTGTTCATCAACACCCCTGAATGGCTGACCACTTTGTCCAAAGGGGATTACCAACTGTTTTTTGATACCCACCCCCTGGCGGTAAAGCTGTTGGTGACTTTGATTTTGTGGCTGGTTGCCTTTTTCAATTTTATTATTTCCCTGCGGATCACCTTTAACATGAATTATGTGCTGGCCTCCCCCGTCACCGAGGAAGAGGACCTGTCGTTTCAGTTTGACCAGATTCAACGCCAGATACGGTATTTTTTCATTGGGATTCGCGCGATATACTTCAGCATCGCCCCCCTGATGTGGCTGATTGACACCAATCTGTTTTTGTTTACCTCGCTGATGGCCACGGTGCTATCGTTCCGTTCAGATTTTATGCGCAACAGACACAACTCCATTATCGGCTGACGCCGCCCCCGGCCAAGGAACGGCGGTGTCAGGTCATCAGGTTGGCATAGCCGTCCAGGGTCAACCCGTCGGTCAGTCCCCGCTCATAGCGGTAAGCCGCCAGACAGGCCACCATGGCGGCGTTGTCGGTACACAAAGGGGGGGGCGGCATGTACAGGGTGACCCCCGCTTTTTTACACCCCTCCTCAAAGGCCTGACGCAGCTTGCCACTGGCGGTCAACCCTCCCGAAAGGGTGATGGCCGGGGTTTTGTGCAATTTGGCGGCCCGCAGGGTTTTGGCCACCAGCACATCGGCCACCGCCTGAAAAAAGGCGGCCAAAGCAGGCCCTTCTTTGATTTCCCCGTTTTGCAGTTCCTCCCGATGGTCCCGGATAAAATAAAACATGGCGGTTTTCAGGCCGCTGAAGGAAAAATCCAGCCCCGGGTCCCCCAGCATGGGGCGGGGAAAGGGATGGGGATGGGGGGCGTGGGCCATCGCCAGCCGGTCCACCACCGGCCCCCCCGGCATCGGGTGGCCGAACATTTTGGCCGCCTTGTCCACACATTCCCCGGCGGCGTCATCTATGGAGCGGCCCACGATGGTCCAGTCAAAATGGTCCCGCTGAAGAATCAGCAGGGTATGACCCCCGGCGGCCACCAGATGCATCAAAGGGAAAGGCAGCTCACCATGGACCAGAAAATTGGCATACGGGTGGGCCTCAATATGGTTGATGCCGATCAAAGGCTTTGTCAGCAGATAGGCCATGGATTTGGCCACGGTCATTCCCACCAGAATGGCCCCCAGCAGCCCCGGCTGATTGGAAACGGCCACATAATCCAGATCGCCGAACCCCACCCCCCCCTGGTTGAGCGCCTTGCCGATTAGGGGGTGGATGGCCTCCAGATGTTTGCGGGAGGCCCGCTCCGGCACCACTCCGCCAAATTCCTCATGGTCCGCGTACTGCGAAAGAGTCAGGTTGGCCAGCACCTCCCGCCTGCCTTTCAGGATGGCGACAGAGGTGTCATCAAAGGTGGTGTCTATGGCCAGCCCGATGGGTTGGTTGGAGGAACAAGCCCCCATGGGCGTATCTGCCCCGCCGTGTGCAACGGTTTCGTTGCGGGGTGCCGGATTGGAAGAGGAACCCTTTTTTTTAGGGCTGTGTTTTTTTTGGGGGGTCATGGTGTCCATTTGCGGATAGCCTCGCTTTTTAAATAAATCGGCCGGGGGGGAGGGATCGGCCCTTTCCGGCTGTGCCAGCGGGCCAGCCCCGCCTCCAGCAGCCGCAAGCCATCCGGGAATGGATGGCGCAAAGCCCGCTGGGGAAATCCGTTCAATATCCCGGTTTGATCGGGGCTGAGCATATCCGGGAACAAGGACCGCCACACCACAGGTTCCTGGCCGATCAGGTCCCCCAGGTTTTCTATCAGTTCCATCTGGATGTTTCCCGCCGGAATCAGTTCCTCCCCCTGCCAGCGGTAAGCGGCCTGATACACCTCATCCCGGGTGCAATGAAGCAGGGCGTGGAACAACCCCTCCGTCGGCTGGGTCTGACCGGCCAGCAGACACAGGGTATCCACCCCGATCACCGGCACCCCCAGCACCTGCCCGAAGCTCAAGGCCGCCCCCATGCCCATGCGGGTTCCGGTAAAGGAACCCGGCCCGGCGGCCACCACCACCAGGTCAAGCTCTCCCGGGGTCATTTGTGCCCCTTCCAGCAGGGTGTGAAGTTCCTGAAACAGCCATTGATTGGTTTTGCGTCCGCACAGAGAATAATGGTTCCCCACCGGGATGCCGTTTTTTTGCAAAGCCAGGCTCAAATAGTCGGAGGTGGTATCTATGGCCACCACATTGGCCGGGGGGTGGGTGTTGGGGAAGAGGTTGCTTGGCAAGGGGGTTCCGGCGGTACGGGTGAAAGAATATCCGGTGGGCCAAAGGGTACGGATCCGGGTTTAAGGGTGTTCCCGCGGGGGGTTTGAGGAACCAGACGTTTGGACTGCCCCCAACATAATCAACCCGTCCAGGACCGGCTCCCACCCCGGAGGGGCATCCACAAACATCAGCCGCCGGTCATCCTGGCCGTCCACCTGAATTAAGGATATTTGCAGGGTTTCCAAGCCGACCAACAACGGTGCGGCTTTTTCCGGCCATTCTATCAGGGTGGGGCCTTGGGGATTCAGCCAGTCCCGGGGGTCCATCTCCAGCAGTTCTTCCGGGTCCCGGATGCGGTAAAAATCCACATGAAACACCTCCGCCACCCCGTGGTAGATATTCACCAGGGTGTAGGTGGGGGAGATCACCACTTGCGGAGGGATGGCCAGCCCCTGGCACACCCCTTTGACAAGGGTGGTCTTTCCCGCCCCCATCGGGCCGTATAACAACACCACTGCTTTGGGAGGCAGCCTTTTGCCCAGGGCAACCCCCGCCGCATGGGTCCCCTGGGGAGAATCCAGTGTCAAAGACCAGCGGGTGGAACAATTCATGGCTGCCTTCGGGCGAAAAACACCGGAAAGGGAAATTGCAATCCTGATTTGGAATATGATATTCAACACTTAGGGAAAAAGAAACGGCTTGGCCCCAAAATAATCAACAAACCCCGGCGGTTCGCCTATTTTTCCCCGGTCCCGGCAGCCATTGTGGGAAATTGGATGCCGGATAAAAAACAAAACCATCCGCAGGAGGCGGTTCGGTTTAAAAACAAACTGATGCAAGGAAGCATCTATGGACTTTAAAGGACATTCCAACGGCGGGATCCTGGCCGGGTCCCTTTCGGTTGCGGTCGGAGTCAATACAGGGTTTCTGGACCTGCAAGGCCCAAACCTGGAACATTTTATCAATTCCCCCCTGGACTCCGGCGATTTCAAATCCATGGTGGCGGTTTTTGTCACCGGGTGGTTTATGGCCGTGTTTCCGGACCTGGACACCACATCCACCCCCCAAAAATGGTTTATCCGGGTGATGTTCGCCCTGCTGGGGCTGGTTTTTCTGGCTGACAGAATGGACCTGTTTGTGGTGCTGGCATTTGCCTCTTTACTGCCTTTGTTGCATCACCATCGGGGTTGGACCCACTGGAAGGCCGCCCCCTGGTTGGTTTCGGTAGGGCTGGCGGTGGTGTTTGAAATTTTCAGGGCCAAAAACAGTTGGATTTCCGGTTTTTCCTGGAACCATGTGTTGGATTTCCTAAGTCGGTATTGGATGTATGTGTTTGCCGCCGTGGTTGGCCATTACACCCATCTGTTCCTGGATTCCAAACAGGTCCGGGGCATGTGGTTTATCCGCAATGCCGAAGACCACCACTGACCAAAAAAGAAAGGCACCGACCCCGCCTCAACCACACGGAGGCTGTGCCGACGGGTGGCAAGGCGGCGGGAGGTGCCAGACAGGACCCCAAAAAGAAAGGCACCAGCCAGCCGACGGTGTTTGGAGCCGACAGGCGAATGGCCCCCTTCCTGCTTAGGT
This sequence comes from Deltaproteobacteria bacterium, assembly GCA_029858165.1. Lineage (GTDB taxonomy): Bacteria > SAR324 > SAR324 > SAR324 > JACQKK01 > JAOUFO01. The sequence goes on from JAOUFO010000028.1 coordinate 7,937, forward strand.
TGTTTACCAAACCCCGGACAGACCCACATTGGAATTCAACGGGTTTGCAAAGGGGCAAAATAAATTCAACAGGGTTCATGGAGTTGAAATAATTATTTATTTGTGCTACGGTAAGCCGGATTAAAGAATCAATTGCGACATGAACCAAACCAACCATTTGAAGCCGTAAACGTTACAGAATTGTAAATCCTTCAACATGCAACGGTTGCATTGGGTGGGATCCCTAAAATAAGGGGCATTTGGCCGAGAAATCCAGGCCGAAAGGGGGATAAACGGGGAAAAGCTCCACTGAGTGACACTGCTCAGACCGGAAGGGGTTTTAAACCAAGGCAAAAATTATAGTGTCAGCCACAGGCTGACAAAGTTCAAAAAAAACCATGAAAAAGTCACTGCTGATTTTCTTATTGATTTGGTGGATGCTCCCTCTGGTCGGACAGGGTGAAGAGGAGGGGGACTATAAAAATTACGTGGGGGGAGCCACAGAACCGGAGGCATCCTACAACAAAGCCACCGTGGATTATCTGAAAACCTATTATACCCCGGATGGGCGAAGCGGCACCGCCCCCCAATTTGTGCGGCAGGCCCAGTTTTTTGTAAGCGGAATGACCATCGGTTCCAAAGAAGAGGAGATCACCAAAAAGTTCGGCCCGCCGGAATCCATGCCCAGAACCTTTGACAGCGAACAGGGGTTGTATACCAAAAACTATCTGTACGAAAACATCAGCGTGTATGTGGTGGGGGGAAAAATCCAAACCCTTACCTGCGGGTCCACCCGGTGCAAAACAACCGATGGAATCACCATCGGCTCCACATTGGAACAGGTGTTTAAGGCATATGGCCCCACCCGGGTTTTAAAAGGGTTCCGCGGAAGTTCCACTCTGAAATACGATGTGCAATCCACCAGGTTCAATCTGATTTTGTATATGAAACGCGACAAGGTGGAACGCATCGTCCTGTTCAACGATAACCCCTAAAAGAAAGGCGCCAGCCAGCCTTCGGCGTTTGGAGCCGACAGGCGACACAACGCTGGGCTGTGCTGGTGCTGGACAAGGCCCCTAAAAGAAAGGCGGCGGAAGCCCGGCCAACCCGGGCCGCAAGGCCCGTGCCGGTGCTGAAGCCGCTGGACAGGACGCAAAAGAAAGGCACCAGCCCGGCTAACGCCGCATGGAGGCTGTGCCGACAAGCGGGGCCGGTGCTGGTGCTGGACAGCGCCCCGGGGGCGCCCGAAGGGCGGGGGGAGAGGGAGGAAGGGCGGAACAGACCCCGCCCTTGGTTTTGTATGCGAAACCCGCGAGCCATTGCCCGGAGCCGCCGCCATGCGCGAAATTCTGCGAATCCAAACCGGTGAACGGGAAGAGTTGGTAGACATCACAGACCGGGTGGTCATGGCGGTGAAAACCAGCGGGGTGAAAAACGGCTTGGCCAACCTGTATGCCCAGGGGGCCACCGCTGCTTTGATGATTCAGGAAAACTGGGACCCCAGCGTACCCGCCGATGTGATCAATCTGTTGCGCAAGCTTATCCCCAAAGGGGTTTGGCTCCATGACCGGCAGGATGGCAACGGAGATGCCCACCTGAAAGCCGGGTTGGTGGGGCCCTCCCAGACCATCCCCATCCTGGACGGCGTGCTGGGGCTTTCCCGCTGGCAGAATGTTTTTTTATGCGAATTTGACGGTCCCCGCTCAGAAAGAACCGTGATTGTCACCATTTTGGAGGACCGCTAAGGGCGGATTACAACCCGAAAAACCCCTCCAAATTCATCAGTTTGTCAGCTTCGGTCAGCACAATCACTTGATCCCCTGCCTGGATTTTTCGTTTGGGGTGGGGCAGGTCCGCCACCCCCTTGGATACAATCCCACCGATAATGGTCCCCTCCGGCAGCTTTAAATGGCCGATGGTCCCTTTGGTCACTTTGCTGCCTTCCCTGGCCTCCAATTCCACCACTTCCAGATCCAACTGAGTGACCGGCCGGTAATCCAACAGTTTTTCCATATGCACCGCCTTTTGCACCAATTTGGCGGCCGCCAGCCGGGGGGCGATGGAGACATCCACCCCCGCTTTTTGGGACAGGGTCAGAATATCGTTGCGTTTGATCAGGGCCAGGGTTTTGCCCACTCCCAGATATTTGGCCACCATACAGGCAGTCAGGTTGGTGGAATCATCCGGAGTGATGGCGAAAAAATGGCTGACACTGGGCACCTTGATCCGTTTTAAAATCCGAATTTCAGTGCCGTCCCCCACCTCTGCCCTAAATTTGGGCCGGTGGACAAATTGGCGGCGCAGTTCCTCTGCGCTTTTTTCATCCCCGGTCAGCACCGTCACCTGAAAATGGCGTGCCAAAAGCGATGAGGCCAACAGGTAGGGCAAATGACCGTCGCCCACAATCACCGCCTTCCGCTCTTTAAAACCTTCCACATGCAAAACAGTCTGAAGGTTTGAAAAATGTTCTTGGGTGACCGTAAAATAGATGTAGTCTCCCAATTCCAGCATCAGTCCGGGAGAGGATATCACCAGTTTTTCCTGGCGGACCACCGCTGCCACCTGAAAAAACCGGCGGTTTTCGGCCCCGGTCACTTCTTCCACTGTGCGTCCGGCAAAAAAGGATTTTTCATCTATTTGATGGCCGATCAACACAAACCTCCCCTCGCTGAAAGAGGCAATTTCGCTCACCCCGGATTCCTCCACCACCAGCATCAGTTCATCCCGCACCGCCTCGGAAACATTGATCATCAGGTCTATCCCCAATTTGGCGGTTTGAAATTTCCGGTTCAGGTGGGTGGCATCCATTTGACGGGTGACAGCGATTTTATTGGGAACCCCCAGTTCCCTGGCCAGCAGACAGGCAATCAGGTTGGCATCATCCAGATTGGTGGCGGAAATAAACAGGTCCATGGCTCCGGCCCCGGCACGGATCAGGTCCCGAATGTTGGCTCCGTTGCCCACCAGGCAGGCGGCATCAATCCTGTTGGAAAGATTTTGTACGGTATCCGGGTCTTCATCCATCACCGTTACTTCCATGTTTTCGGCAATCAGCCGTTCAGCCAGAAAGGAGCCGATTTCCCCCCCCCCGATAATCATGATTTTTTTCATAGGCCTCCCAGAAGTTTCTCCATTTCAGGGCCGCTGACCACCGGCACATTCATCCTGACCGCGGCGGCCAGTTTGCTTCCGGGTTGTTCCCCCGCCAAAAGATAATCGGTTTTGGACGATACCGAACCGGTCACCGTGGCTCCGGCCTGTTCCAGTTTTCCTTTCCACCATGACCGGGGCCGGTCAAGAGTTCCGGTAATCACCACGGTTTTCCCCGCCAGAGGCCGGCCCCCCCCCCCGCTGGATTCCACCGGGGTGGGGGCCACTCCCGCCTCCGCCAACTGCCTCAACAGTTCCTGACCGGCCGCTCCTTTAAAAAAAGCCGACAGGCTACGGGCGGTCACTTCACCGATTTCATGAATGTTTTCCAGTTCTTCCTCTCCGGCGGCGGCCAGGGCTTCCAAAGAGGCAAACCTTTGAGCCAGGATACGGGCGGTGCGCTCCCCCACATGGCGGATGGCCAAGCCGTGAATCACCCGGTTTAAGGGGCGGTTCTTGGACCCCGCGATGGCCGCCATTACATTTTGGGACGATTTGGCCCCCATCCGCTCCAGCCCTTCCAGATCGGCCAGAGTCAGCTTGTACAAATCCGCCGCGGTATGGACCAGCCCTTTGGCCAACAACTGTTCTATCAATGCCGGTCCGATGTCTTCCATATCCATCGCCGGCCGGGAAACAAAATGACGCACCCGCTCTGCAAGTTGATGGGGGCAGGCTGGATTGTCGCAGCGAAAATCCACCTCATCCGCCGGGCGAAAAACCGGCCCGCCGCAAGAGGGGCAGACCCCGGGAGGGACCACCGGCTGTTCATTCCCCGTTCGTGCATCTTTGTCCACCCCCACAATTTTGGGGATGATCTCCCCCCCTTTTTCCAAAAACACCCAATCCCCCAATTGGATTCCCAGCCGGTCCACCT
>JAOUFO010000029.1 GCA_029858165.1 Deltaproteobacteria bacterium
GATAAAAAAGCGGGGGTTTGGGGTTCCTGTCCAGCGTTTACAGCACCGCCATCCGCCTTGCGGCGGCTTAGGGCGGGCTTCAACGCCTTTCTTTTGGGGCCGCAGGCCTCCAATCAGTTCAACCCCCTTCCCAAAGGGAAGGGGGCGGGGGGATGGGAAAAAACGAGTTATGCAGAGGTCTCATTTTGTTAATTAAAGGGGATGTAGAACGAAAGATTTTGCACCAGCATATCCAGCTTGGCGGTTTGCCCCGGTTCTGATTTGGATGCGGTGATGCGGGCCGCCTCCAGCCGGATTCCCAGCCGGGTGAAGGTGTATTCCACCCCGCCGAACACCCGTTCCAAGGGGATGTTTTTCATAAAGGGGGTATCCTGCCGGGCGCCCGCCACGGCATATTCGTAGTTTTCCACCACCCCTTTGCCGTACCCCCCAAACAGGTTAAAGCTGTCGTGGCCGCTTTCCAGCAGGTAAACGGTCAGCCCCATGGAAAGCTGGGTGCCTTTTTCCTCCACCTTCCGGTTCTGGGTATCCACATAGGCCCGGGAAAACGGCTGGCGGGTGGCGGATAGGCCCAGTCGGCGGAACAAAATCAGTTCAAACTCTCCCTTGGTGGCCACATCCACTTTTTCCCCTTTGTAGGCGCCGGAAGGGTCCGCCGGGGTGAAGGCGGCACTGGCCTTGTAAGCGGGGGAATAATACAGCCGCACCAGATGCGATGGTTCTTTGGCGTAAACTGCCCGCGGTCCCGTCAGGGATACATGGCGGATGTCTCTTTGGCCCAGGCCCGATACCCCCAGCATCACCAACACCAACCAAAACAGCATCCGCCAGAGGTTGGATAGGATATGGGCCATGGGATTCCCCGGATTGAAGGTTGGGGGCGGCTTTCCCTGGAAGGAAATCCACCGGTTTCCCCCGAATAAATGCAATTCCCGCTCCACCCTGCCGGTTTGTTTTGCTTCTGGATCCCCTGATCCGCTCTCCTTGTTTGATGGGGCATCCCCCCTACGGATTTTTTCTCGGCTAGAACAGCCGCAACTGGTGGGTTCGTTTTGCCATATCCGGCCAGTGGCAGGGAAGTTCTCCGGCCAGTTCGTCATAGGCGGCTTGCAGCAATTCCAGATAGGCACTCACCTCGTAGCAGGGACGCTCGGAAGCCAGCGGCTCCGGCAGATAGCGATGTAAGGGATCAGAGGCCCGGCGGTCCACAATCACATACCGCACCGACTGGCCCGGTTGCGGCTGGATCCCCCGGCGGGCCAACAGCCGCAGGCATACGCTGGCCGGGCTGTTGCTTTTGTAATCCGCCAGATGACGGGAAACCCTCAGTTTGAAGAACAGTTCCTCCCGCGTTACCCCTCCGGATTGCAGGCGGTTCCGGTGATGGCGGAAAACCTCCAGCACTTCGTTGTGGCGGGCGGTCAGTTCCGCGATGGTTTTGCACCGGGCCATGGCCTCCAGCATTTCTTTCTGGGCGGTCCGAATCACATGGGGAATATCCTTTCGGCGCAGAAAAATGCCCCGCACCTTCACTTCACCGGAGGCGAACCGGCCAAAAAAACGGGTGGCGGCCGAAAGGTTTGGGGTGATCTTGGAGGTGGGGAAGCATATCCAGTCAAACACACCTTCCAGGGCCAGGTCCAATCCGGTGGCCCGGTTTACCCGCTCAGTCAACCCGGTCAGGCTTTCATCCGAAAAGGGGGGATTTTTCACCAGATACAGGGAATCGGTCAGGGCGTGCAACAGCGAAAACCCGGCATCCTCTGCGTATTCCTTGGCCCGTAGCAGGCTTTCACGGCCCCAGGCGGTAACGGCCTCATGGGCCTCTATCACCCCGAAACGGGCGTTTTTGTATCCCTGATACCCAAAGGTGGTCACCAGCATCCACTTCAGGGCACTGTAGCGTTGTTCATAGGCGCGGCGTTCCGCAGGCGTGGCCGCCTTGCGCTTCAGTTGTTTGTAGCTGGCCCGTTGTTTAAGCACCGGCCGGATGGTTTGGGGGATCAGTCCGGCGCGGCGGGTGCAGGTGTGATATCCGGTGGCCGGAACCGGTTGCAGGCCGGGGCAGCAGGGGCAGTTGATCACCTCCGGGCTGATGTTGTGGATCAACATGATGGTGGGGTACATTTGGGCGTAATCCAGTTCGGCCACCTGTTCGTGCATTCCCGCCGGAGGAAAATAAGTCAGCCCCCCCTTATCCACCCGCAACAGGTCCAGGGCTGTTTTTGGGGTTTCCAACTGGGTTTTGCGGCTGGGGATCAGGAACCCGGCCAGCAGGGCGTTGCGGATTTCCATGTTGGTAAGGGCGGTTCCCGCCGAGCTTCTTGCCATGCGTTGAACAGGAATGGCCGATATGCGGGCCATTTCCAGCAGCCCCTCCAATCCCGATTCCCGCAGAAAAAACGAGTTTTGCTCATCCAGGTGCCAGCGGCCCATCAGCGGGTAGCTGGGGGCCTTGTACACCACCTGACCATACACCATGAACGATTTTCCCGTCCGTTCCACCCGCCGGTGAAGGGCCTGCGGCTCACGGTCCAGGGTCAGCGGCAGCCCCAGCCCCGCGGCCTGCTCCACCAGCCACGGAAAAATGGCGCCATCCCCCTCCCGGCTCCAGATCACATCCGGGTCGGCCCGTTGTATCCAATCATTCAGTCCTCGGATAACCTCCTCAGGCCGCCGCAAAGGCAGGCTGTCCCGGCGGCCATCCATTTCTATCCGCAGGGCGTTTTGAACCATCGGCGTGGAGGTGGGCTGCTCCAGCCGCAGGTGAAGCGTCTTCAGGGGGGGTACGGCAAATGGAGGGTCCCAAGGGGTGTCCAGGGGTTGGATATGGATCAGGCGGCCCCGGCTGGCCTGCCAGACCACCCGGGCCAAAGGGTGCAGGCCGCGGGCCATCAGCCAGGCCTGGGCCGGGTCCAGGGTGCTGTCATACATTTCGGCGCTCAGGCAGCTGCGGGTCAGCCGCCGGTAAAGCTCTTTCAATCCGGCCTGACGCACCACCCGGGCCGCCATCACCCTGCGGGGCCGGTTGGAGTAAAATTCCAGCCGGGTCACCCAGCCGGACAAAGCCACCACCCGGCTGGTTTCCGCCAGGCGGCAAATGGCAGGCAATTCCCGCCGACTGCCCCACAAATACACGGTATGGGCAAACGGGGTGGTCAGCCGCCAAAAATGGCCGTCATCCTCCAGCAGATAGACCACAATGTGGGGTTCAAAAAAGTCAATATCAAACAGCACCCCGCTGGCCATCATAGGCCTTTCTGTTGTTCCAACCGTGACAGCCGTTCCATCAGCCGGTCCATGGTTTTGTGCAGTTCTATCAAATTGGCCAGACACACCGGGGCAAACGGGTCCCATGCCGATTGAGCCACCCCGGAAGGCGAATGGCGGCGGGCCAGATCAAACACCCGGTCAAAATAAAGCTGATCTTCGCGCCGCAAGGCCCGGCGAAACTCGGCCCATTGGCGGCGTTGGGCTTCTACTGCCTGGGAATAGGGAAGGACACTTTTTCCCATAGGGGCTCTTGGGTGGGGGTGGCTGTGACATGCTGACCGATGGCGGCATGCAGTTGGTGGTTCAAAAACGGCCTGCGGCGTGCCGTGGAATGTTCCGCCACCAGCAACGGGCGGCCATGGCGGGCAAACCAGTGGATGGCTTTGATAAATCGCCGGTGGTAATGGTTTGCGTCCCCTTCATCCAGGTCCGGGTCTCCAAACACGGCCTGGGGCCGCAACACCGCCACCATACCGCCGGGGGGTTGGCGCGCAATCCACAGCAGCGCCTCCACCAGTTGAAGGGCGGTCATCACCCGCATCACCCGCACGGCCCGCAGCAGGGCCTCCGGGGGCATGTGATGTTTCCGGGCCAGGGCCGCCAGCCGGTAAGGGTCAAAGCTCATCCCGGCATCCACCACCAGCGGGGTGGCCCCCCCTCTGGCGGCCAGCGCCAAAGCCTGATGGGCCGCGGCCATCACCGAAGAATCCCCTGTGATCAGTAGCGGGTCGGAAACCGTCTGTCGGGAAATACCCGCAAAGGCGGGGCGGAATCCTCCGGGCCGGTCTTGCGGCATGGGGGCATGCCCTGTTGTGGGGGCATCCAGGCGCCCTGCGGCATGCCGGTGGCCTGTTGGGGTCCCCCCTGAAATCATGAGGGTGTGGTTGCGAATGGGGAGAATCCTTTCCATGGGGATTTTTTTCCGGAGGCTAAACAGGTGAACATATTTTCATATCTCCATTAAACACCAGGACCGGCAAAAAACAAATAATTTTTGTTTACGGCCGGAATGGAAACCATCCGGCATGGGTATCAGGTTTGATGATTGATTGCGGCATGGAAGGACTTATGGGAGGCTTAAAGTGTTTTTAGGGCTGAATCACCCCGTTTTGGGGGAACCATATACAGGAGGAATACAGATGAAAGCCATTTTGGGCGCACTGTTGCTTGTAGTTGTGCTGGCGGCTCCGGCCTATGCCGATGTGAAGGTAGAGGCCATTGGGGGGGAAGCGGAAATCGGGATGTTTAAAGTGGGATTTGTCCTGGGGGTGGGGAACATTTTTTACACCGTGGACAGAAAAAACGGCCTGTGCTGGATTTCGCAGGGGGATAGCGGGGCGGCTGTGGTTCCCTGCAAAGCTTTGATGACCCTTCCAACCATCAAAAAATTCATGGAAACCGGCAGCACCAAGTGAGACCTCTGCATAACTGCCAAAAGCTCCCGTTTTGATAAAAACGCGGGGGATTGGGGGCCGCAGGCCCCCAATCATATCAACCCCCTTCCCTTTGGGAAGGGGGCAGGGGGATGGGAAAAAACGAGTTGTGCAGAGGCCTCCAAGTGATTGCCGGGGGCAGGGCAAATTGTTTTGCCCCCCAGCCTTTTGGTGTTTGCATCTGTGACGGGCGGGTTTTATTGAATGCGGCTCATGGATGGATTCCGGCTATCGGTTTCGTGAAAAATAATAGCGACGGCGGAACCCGACAATCCAGCAAGCACCGGCAGCCATACTTTGATGATTTCCGATAGCGCGGATGTAAGACCGGGCAGATGCATCCACTCGGCAAAAATCACACCCCCCGTGTGCAACAACACGGTTCCCGCAAGAATCCAAAGCAACAACAGGGCGATCCGGGCGGCGGTTTCGTGTTGGTGCTTCACGGGATTATAGGTGGGTTCACCCCCGGTATCCGCAGAGGAGAGATCCCCGCCCTCTTTTACAGGGGGAACCTCCTGTCGTTCTCTGCGGGGTGCTTCCCCGCCCTCTACCGAATGGTTGCTTTCGGAGTGCGGTTGTGGATGATCCTCGGCGGAAACATGCTGTTTTTTCCTCCCGGATGGGTTTTCAGCCATGAAAACTCCTTCTAAGCGTTGGGCATGACCATGACCTTTTCTTCCCTGGTGTTTGGATTGCGCACAACAACTTCCGTAAAGCCGTATTCACGCTGTTCCAACAAAGAATTGTCAATGGCCAGGGCGTCACGCACGACCTCGGCATAGGTGGCCAAATGGGTGCGTTCCTTGATGCGTTCCATCCGTTCAAGGTTTTTTTTGTCAAACGTAAACACAATACGTTGTTTTTCCGCTTTTTCCATAATTCTTTATCCTGTGTGATTTCCGATGGGGCCAACACCATCCGTTCAGCTTTATTGCGGACCGAATCGGTGCTCATCAGGGTGTGCAAAATTGTGCACCCCATGACATCAGATTAACATCAGAAAGGTGTATACGCAACATCATATGTGTGCTCGGTGTGATGCCGCGTCGGTGTTCCATCGGTATTGCGGGTCAGGGTTCTTCCGTCTCCTCCCGGTTTTCGTCCCCTTGCAGGGCGTTGTCTATCTGGCCGGGCAGAAAACCCTGGCGGTAGAGTTTATCCCGCAGCAGGGCCCTTCGGCGGGGGGGCGCCTCTTGTTGTTGGGCATCCGGTTGCCGGGTTTCCTGCTGCCGGGTTTCTTGCTGCCGGGTTTCTTGCTGCCGGGTTTCTTGCTGCCGGGTTTCTTGCTGCCGGGCCTCCAGCCGCCGGGCTTCTTGGGCCAGCCGGGCCGCCGCCGCCTCATCCCATCCGGCATCCCAGGCCGGGTCCGCCACCAGCCGCCGGGCGGCCTCCTCCCCCACCCCGCGGGAGATCAATTCCTGACACACCAGCAGGGGGCCGCGCAGACTGCGCTCCATCCGCTCCCGAATCAGCATCCGGGCAAACCGCTCCTCATTCAGCAGCCCTTCGGCTTCCAGGCGGGCCAGGCAAGGGGCCACGGGGGCCTCTTTGCCGTAGCGGGCGCGCAGTTTATGGGTAAGTTCCAGGCGGGTGTGTTCCCGGCGACCCAGCAGCCCCAGGGCGGTTTGGCGCACGGCCCATTCCAGCCCTCCGGCCAACAGGCGGGCCAGGGGGGTTCCCTCCACGGGTTCCCCCGCCTTTAAACGCAGGGCTTCCACCTGTTCCCCTTCCACTGTCACACTTCCGCAATCCAGTTCCACCGTCACGGCCCCGTCGGTCCGCCAAGCCAAACTGATCACCCCGGCTTTTTCCACCGGGTTCGTCCACAGTCCCCCCCGGCGTGATTTTTTCCCTTTTCCGGCAGACAGGGTCCTGACCATATTTAAGGGATGATTTGAAGGGTGATTCAGGTTGGATTTGAGGGTAAGATAAACCCATTCGGCCGCGGAGGCCCGCACACAACCGCGCGAACCTTGTGTTGTTGATGGTGTATCACATTCCGGCCAAAATGAGGAGCGGTCCGAAACCATTCCATGCGGAGACCCCATGCAGAATGACAACCCGGCGGATTTTGCAACCCGTTACCACCAGGGGACCTTCAAAGGGGTTCTTACCTGGGAAAAACTGGATGGGCTTTGGGCGCTGGTGCGCGGCGGGGCGGCGGACGGGTGGCATCTGTACACCCTGGGAGAGCCTCCCCCGGACCGGCCCGCCGACCCGGCCCAGGTGAAAGACTTTGTCTCCCGGATGGACACCCTGCTGCGGGAGCGGCACAAACACAGCCATTGCGGCATGGTGTATGTGGACAACCCCCGGCGGCCGACCTTCATCCAGGTGTATGACCCGCACAAATCCGGGGGGTGCGGTGTTGGGGGTTTGGGCGGTGCGCGGGTCCGGCCCGGCTGGATTCTTTCCATTCAGCCCCCGGTGGATTTGGCCCCGCCGGAACCCAAAACCCGTTCCTGGTGGGGCGGGGCTTCATCCAAAGCCTGACCCCCAACCCTTGCGGACTGAGGATATGAACGATTGTTGGAACAAAGCCGTTGAATTGATTGATATTGCCAACCGGCAGGACCCCAACCTGGAAGCCACCCCGGAAGGGGATGTGCCCAAGGAATGGCTGTACGGCCAAAGGATGAGCGGGTGGCTGAAGCGTCTGGCCCCGGAAGCCTCCCCGGCACTGCAACTGGCGGTGCGTGCCCAGCATCTGGAACGGTGGAAAATCCCCCGTTCCAGCTACCCGGAGGGCAAGGCGGGCTACCACCGCTGGCGGAAAGAATTGGGCAGGTTTCATGCCGCACGAGCCGCAGAACTGTTAAAAGAAGCCGGGGTGGACCCCTCTCTGACGAAGCGGGTGGAAGAGATCATCCGCAAGGAAGGGCTGGGGCAGGACCCGGAAACCCAGCTGCTGGAAGACACCGCCTGCCTGGTGTTTCTGGAGCATCACTTCGGGGCGTTTGCCGCCCACCACACAGAAGAAAAACTGGTGGCCATTTTGCGGAAAACCTGGAAAAAAATGTCCCCTGCCGCCCATGAAGCCGCCCTGACCCTGGTCCTGCCCCAGGATGCGGCCCGGTTGGTGAAAAAAGCGTTGGAACCGGCGGAATAATCCCCCAATCTCTTGGTCCGGCCCCGAGGGTGAACCCCGCCGTCAGGACACTCAACCCCAAAGGAACCCCATGGATGTTGTGTTTCATCAGGTGGAGGTGGGGCCGATGGCCAATTACAATTATCTGGTGGGTCATGGGGGGCAGGCGGCTGTGGTGGACCCTGCCTGGGAGGTGGATGCCCTGTTGGACCTGGCCGGACGGGAAGGGCTGGCCGTCACCCGGGTGCTGCTGACCCACACCCACCCGGACCACATCGGGGGGGATTATTTCGGCACCCGGATTCCGGGGCTGGCCGCCCTGGTGGAGGCCAACCGGTCCCGGTTGCCCGCCCTGCTGGAGGCCAACCGGTCCCGGTTGCCCAGGGGGATGGAAACCACGGTGTACGTCCACCCCCGGGAGGCGGAGGCGGTCAAACAGTTGGACTGGCCCGCAACCCCCCCGCCGGTGGTGGAAACCCCGGACGGCGCGGAAATCGCCTGGGGTGAATTGTCCATCCGTTGTCTGCATACCCCCGGCCACACCCCCGGTTCCCAGTGCTTTTTGTTCAACGGGCGGCTCATCACCGGAGACACCCTGTTTATCGGGGCCTGCGGCCGCACGGACCTGCCGGGGGGGGACCCCGGCCAGTTGTATGACAGCCTGACCGGGGTGCTGGCCCTTCTGCCGGATGAAACGCTGGTTTTCCCCGGCCACAATTATGCCCCGCCCGCCGCCTCCACCACCATCGGGGGGGAAAAATCCACCAGCCCGTATTTTCGGTTTCCCAACCGGGAGGCGTTCATCCGGGCCATGGGCTGACCGGGGATGGCCCCTTGGTCGGCAGGATTGACAACAGGCCGTGGGGGGGGTGTATCCTTTTTGTACCCATAACCCATTTGTTTCCACAATTCCTGGATTCCAAAAACCGGCGCCAGCCCCACAGGGGGCGCCATGCTTCGGAAAAGTCATCATGGTGATAACCCAATGAGAAAAAAAGTGTTGGTGATGGCGGGGGACGGCATCGGGCCGGAAGTCTGCCGGGAAGCCGAAAAAGTGTTGAAAGCCGCCGCGGCCAAAGCCGGGCTGGAACTTACCCTGGAGGAGGCTTTGGTGGGGGGGGCCGCTCTGGATGCGACCGGCCACCCTTTGCCGGAGGAATCCCTGGTCAAAGCCAAAGGGGTGGATGGCGTGTTGTTGGGGGCGGTGGGCGGACCCAAATGGGACCGCCAGCCCATGGACCTCCGGCCCGAAAAAGGGCTGCTGGCCCTGCGGGAGGGGCTGGAACTGTTTGCCAACCTGCGTCCGGCCCGGATTTATGGGGGGATGACCGACGCATCCACCCTGAAACCGGAAGTGGTGGAGGATACAGACCTGATGGTGGTGCGGGAACTCACCGGGGGCATCTATTTTGGCCAGCCCCGGGGCATGGGCCACACGGACCGGGGGCGGGAAGCCTACAACACCATGCGTTACAATGAACAGGAAATAGAACGGATTGCCCGGATAGGGTTTGACATCGCGGGCAAGCGCAAAAAAAGGCTGCTGAGCGTGGACAAGGCCAATGTGTTGGAGGTCTCAGCCCTGTGGCGGGAGGTGGTGACAGAACTGGCTCCGCAATACCCGGATATCCAATTGGAACACATGTATGTGGATAACGCCGCCATGCAGTTGATCCGGGCACCCAAAATGATAGACACCCTGGTCACCTCTAACCTGTTCGGGGATATTCTTTCCGACGCGGCGGCCATGCTTACCGGATCCATCGGGATGCTGCCTTCCGCCAGCCTGGGAAAAACCCATGCCCTGTACGAGCCGGTCCACGGGTCTGCCCCGAACATTGCCGGGCTGGACCTGGCCAACCCCCTGGCGGCCATTTTGTCGGCGGCCATGATGTTCCGGTATACGTTTGATCTGCCCCGGGTGGATGAAGCCATCAACCGGGCGGTTCAAACGGTACTGGCCGAATACCGGACGGCGGATATCGCCGCCCCCGGAAAAACCACCGTGGGCTGTATCCACATGGGAGACCTGGTGGTCCAGGCCCTGGACAAGGCGGGGTGAACCGGGAAAAGGTGTTGATTTCCCGGATTACGGATTCCTCCAAAAGGGTTTTGTGGACTCTTGTGTCCGGATCGCTTAAGATTGGTCTTTTGTGTCCCTGGGAGGTGTGGAAATCCTTCCTCCCCCGGTTGCCACCGGCAGTTGCCGAAGATGCCTCCGGTGGTGCCCAGGGAAAATCTTAAAAAGCGTGTACGCAAAATCCGCGGGGAACCCCGCGGGAAACTACCAAATGGCTGGTTTGGCCCGCAAGGGTCAGACTGGCCGGAATCATCCACCCGAAGGCTCCCGGACAGGAGAAAGACAGGAAAATGCGGCTTGAACTGATTAAAAACAACGTTGAGGTGCCAGAGGCTCTCAGCCAGGTCATTGACCATAAGGCGGAAAAAGTAAAAGAACGGTTGAAGCGATACCACCCGGACGTGGCGGATCTGGAAGTGAAGCTTGAATTCAACGACAAACTGAAAACCTATGAATGCGTATTGCACTTAAAGGCCTTTCGGGATGTGTTGCACGCCAGCAAATCCGCCGAGGATTTGCGCGAGTCGGTGGACAAAGGGTTTGATGCCCTGATGCGGGAGCTGGAACACTACCGGGTTAAAATCAACAAATCCCTTTGATATTGTAATGGGATCCATCAAGAGGACGGTCGGCGGGGCCGGACGGGCGCATTGGGGAACCCCCCCGGTTGAACCGTTCAGGCATCCCGGCGCTCCAATGAGCGGGGCGTTTTGGCTGCAACCCCCCTTTAAAAATACTTTAAACCCCATATTTTCATTTAAAACCGTGTCCCCCCAAGGGGCGGACCCAAGGATTTCTGATTCCATACCCTCATGAACATACCCTTTTTCCCGGTTCGGGTTCCCCGTCTTGTTTTGCCCCTGCATGTTGACACACCGGATTCTCCGGCTTCGCTTCGGCGGTTGGGTGGGCCGGGGGGGCTAACCGGGTTTGCCCCATTTTTGCGGACGATTCTTCCCCGGTGGGCCGCAGGGGCCGCTTTGGCCCTTCTGCTGGTGGGTGTGCCTTTGACCGCTCAGGCCCAGATGAACTTCAAACCCCTGGACCGGGGGGAGTACACCGAGGTGGAAGACAGGGTGCTGGTGGTGAAAGGGTTGGAGGCGGGGGGCGATTATGCCTTTATGCTTCAGCGGTTGTATGACCCGGAGCTTCCCGGTACATCCACCCGCAGCCGGATATTTCAGGATTTCCGTTTGAATCTGGATTCCGCCATTGACCGGGAAGTGGATATGCACATCACTTTGGAGGCGGTAAGCGGACAATTGAACGATGCGGACCCCCGTCTGGCGCCTGCCCTGGATAACCGGCTGGATGACGGGATGTCGGATATGACCGTGCAGGCCAGGGAAGCTTATCTGCGATACCGGTTCAACCCCCGCTCCGGGTTGATCATGGGCAAGCAGGAGGTTTCCATCGGAGACCGGCGGGGAAAAACCTTTGACGGCATCGTTCCGGGAGCCACCCTGGACTGCCAGGTGAAAACCTGGTGCTTTCCGTTTGGCGTGTTTAAAATCGGCAAGGATGACAACGATTTTGTGTACCATTTTGCCCTGACTTACAACGCCTGGGAAGACCCCGAGGACACCCCTGAAAACACCCCGAAAGACACCCTGAAGGTGGAAATTTTCCGCACACTGTACAATGAAACCAACACCCCTTTGGGGACCAACCTGGGGCCGGGGTACAAGGACCGCAACAACCCTGCGGTCACCCCCTATTCCATCAATACCGCCGTCGGCCCCCAAAATGCCCAGGTGGTGGATGGCAACGGGGTTCCCATGTATTTTGATTCGGTGAACCACAATTATTTCGGCCTGCGGATTGATTTCCAAAACGGCGGGTTCTTTTGGAGCTACGATGTGACCTCGGACCAGGGGTCCCGCAAATACCACCTGTACATTGATCCGGCCACGGACCAGCCGGTGGGCACCCCGTCCTACGGCACCCGGGTGGTGGAAAAAAACATATCGGGGGTGGCCATGGAAACCGAAATCGGGTTCCAGGGGGATGAAGTCAGAGGCGGCCTGCGGGCCATGAAC
>JAOUFO010000313.1 GCA_029858165.1 Deltaproteobacteria bacterium
CGCAGGGCCAGATTTTGGGCGCCGGACCGCTCCAGGGCCAGGGCCACCGCCTCCCGGTCCCCCCGGCGGGGAAACCGCCCCGGCCCCATTTGGGAAAACCGTCCCATCATCACCACCTGGGCCGCCGTCACCGGAAAGCTTTCGTTCACGCTTCCTGCCTGGGGCATCACCCCCAACCGGGCACGCCCCCGGCCCAACAAATGGGCCGCCTGGCCAAACACCGTCACGGCCCCCTGGTCGGGTTTCAGCAACCCGCCGATCAGCTTGAGCAGGGTGGATTTCCCCGCCCCGTTGGGTCCCAGCACCGCCAGAAAATCCCCCCGGCGGATATCCAGGGTCACATCCTCCAACACCGCCACCCCCCGAAAAGCCAGGGAGACGTTTTGCAGTTGAACCGCCACGGGCTGCCTTTTCCGGGCTTCATCCCGGCTGTGGGGCGAGGGGGTTCCGGCGGAATGGTCATGACTGTCCACGGATGACGGGTCAGAAACCGGATGACCGGCGGATGCGCTTGGGGTTTTGGCGGGCGGCGCGACGGGTTTTACAGCCATGGGGGGGGCCATTTCAAAAAAAAGAGGAGAACGTTTGGGGGCCGGTCAATGGCCCAAAGCAGAAGCCAGATTGTACAGGTTTGCCCCCATCATGACCGAATAGCTGTTCGGTTCATCCCGCCCCAGGGTATCCAGCACCACCACTTTGGTGCCGCTTTCTTCGGCCAGAATATCCACCGCCTTGCGGGAAAACTGCGGTTCGTGAAACACCACCTTCACCCCCTTGTCCCGGATTTCCCGGATCACATCCGCCAAACGGGTGGGAGAAGGCTCTTTTTCGCTCCCCCCCTCCAGCACCGTCAGGTTGCGCAACCCATACCGTTTGGCCAAATGAACAACCCCCGCGTGAAACGACACCATCAGCCGCCCTCCCATTTCCCAGCCCCCCGGACCCAACACCTGTTGATAGGTCCGATGGATTTTTTCCAGCCGGGATTTGAATCCAGCCCAGTTGTGTTGGTATACCTCCCGGCCCGCCGGGTCCGCCTGGATGAAGCCATCCCGGATTTTGGCCGCCATTTCTATGGCCAGCAAAGGGTCCATCCACACATGGGGGTTGTGGTCCGGGTCCGATTCCAGGGACTCATCATGGGGATGGCCCCCATGGGCGTCATGGCCGCCGGAAGGCCCCCCCGGCAGCCCCTCCCCGGCCCGCACAATCTTCAGCCGGGGGTTGCCCGCCGCCGCGGCCACCCGCTCCCCCCAAGGCTCCAACCCCAGGCCGTTTAACACCAGAACCCCTGCCCGTTGCAGGGTTTTCATCTGACCGGGCCGCAGGGAAAAACTGTGGGGCTCGGCCCCCGGGGGCACCAGCACCGTCACCGTCACCCGCTCCCCCCCCACCTGCCGGGCAAAATCGGCCAAAGGCATGATGGAGGCCGCCACCGCCATTCCAGAATCCGGGGTCTGGCCTGCGGCAGAAAACACACCCGCCCCCATCATAAGCGCCACCCAGGCCACCCGCCGTCCAACCCGTTTGATAAAAGTTTTCATGAAAATAGAGGCTTTAAGAAAAGGTGGGACAGAGGTTTGCCGGGCAACGCCACACCCCCCCGGCACAAACAGGGCGGGACCATTTTGAACCATCAGTTACCTGCCAGGGATTTTTCCAGAAATTTCTTTTTGGCCACCAGATGGAAGATTCTGCCGGTGTGCTTTAAATGGCCGGCCACCCATTCGGCCACTTCACCCTCCCCCCAAAACACATCCAACCGCCCATGGCCCCGGATGGCCCCCCCGGCATCCTGAACCAGCAAAAAGCGGTTCATCGGGCGGGTATCCGTGGTCTCCCCCGGCACGGGAACCTCGGTGGAAAGAAACACCAGCCCCCCCCGGGGAAAATACCTGAAATCGGCGGCCACGGACCGCTCCCTGGTCAGCGGCACCCCGATGGCTCCCACCGGACCTCCCTGAGAGGCCTTGAAAAAGGTGTAGGAGGGATTGCTGTTTAAAATGGGGCGGATTTTTTCCGGGTGGGCTTCCAGGTAGGCCCGGATGGACTGCATGGTCACCTCATCTTTTTTCATCACATCCCGGCGGATCAGCTCGTTGCCGATGCTGCGATATTTGTGGCCGTTGGACCCGGCGTAACTAACCATCATTTTGGATCCGTCCTCAAACAAAAGCTCCCCGCTACCCTGGGTTTGCAGAAAAAACAAATCCACCTTGTTCACATAGGCCAAAGGCTCCGCCTTGCCTTCCAGGGCGGATTTTTCCTGGATTTCCCGACGGGTATAATACGGGGCCACCTTGCCGCCCTCCACCCTCCCCACCAGGGTCTGCCGGGCGGGATTGCTCACCCCGAACTGGGACAGGTTGATCACCAGCAGGTTATCGGGGGGGCCGTAAAGGGGGGCGCCCATGGTTTTGGTGCGCACCAGAGATGCCTTGACCTGCGGAAAATAATAGCCGGTCAACAGATTTCGGGTTTCCCCTATGGATTCATACACATCAAAATTGCGGACCACCATTTGTCGGAAAACATCCCAATCCGGCGAATCCTGAATGATTTTCAAAAACAGGGTCAGGGATTGAATCATCTCCTGGGGGGTGTAGGATTCCTTGCCGTATATGAACAACCGGGAGGATGGGAGGGACTGGTAATACCGGATGGATTCTTTGGCGGATTGCTCCAGAGATTCCATGGAGCCGTCATCGTGCCACCCGGAAAGGTCCGGGTTGGCCAAAGGCACCATTCCGGTTTTCGGCACAGTGCTGCATGCGGCAAAAAGCCAAGCGGATACCAACAAAACAACCACCAAGCGAGGTTTCAT
>JAOUFO010000314.1 GCA_029858165.1 Deltaproteobacteria bacterium
CGGAGGCGGCCAGGGCAAAGGTGACAGCCGGACCCCCGGCCAGGGGGGCCAGCCAGCGGGCGGGCAGAGTGGCGGTCTGGGTGGCGGCCAGGGAGCCCCAGGCCACCCCCCCAAAAAGGGTGTGGGACACCAAAGCCTCCTGCAAGGCAAACAACGGGGGAAGACTGAAGGCCGGAGACACCCCCCAGAAAGTCCGCCCCATCCGGCTGAAAAACACCGCTCCGGCGGGGTAACAGGCCAGCACCCCCACGGCGAAAGCGGAAAACCCCAGAGAAATAGGCCAGGGGACACCCCCTTTGAGGGCCGCCATTTCGGGAAGCCAGGAAAACAGCCAGGTGTAATACACCACTCCCCAGCCCCAGCTGAGGGCCAACCACAGCAAAACCTCCCGGCGCAGCCCGCCGGGGGGCGGGGCCGGTCGGCGGGGGTTGGATTTCAGTTTTCCCGGGGCCAGGGTCCGGGGCCAGGTCAGGTCCGGCAGTCTGTTGCGGGACAACGCCCACACCAGGGGGGCGAACCCCACCCAGGCGGCCCAGCCCCAATCCAGGGGAGAAAACGCCAGACAGGGGATTGCCGCCAGCAAAGGGAACCAGATCCAGGGGGGAAGGCGCATGATCATTGGGGGAGGTGGGTTTAAGGAAGGGGTCACAGGTTCTTTTTAACAGTTTTTTTCCTCCCGCGCCGGAGGATGGTTCAAAAGCCGGAAACAAACCGAAACCGGGGGAAGTTCAATCCCCCCCCGATGAATGAGGGGCCAACCTTTGACGGACATCCCTTTGGCAGACCTGACAAAATATCACGCACTGGGCAACGATTATCTGGTGATGGACCCGGCCCATTTCAAGGCTCCGCCTTCCCTTGATGCCGTGCGGGCCTTGTGTGACCGCCATCGGGGGGCCGGATCGGACGGGATTTTGTTCGGCCCCGATTTTCGGGACGGCAGTCAGGCCCCCCCCTGGCTGCGCATTTTTAACCCGGATGGCAGCGAGGCTGAAAAAAGCGGAAACGGCCTGCGCATTTTTGCCCGTTACCTTTGGGATACCGGCAAGGTTTCCCGGGCCGTGTTTCCCGTGATGACCCTGGGGGGGCAGGTGGCGGCTGAAATCATCAATCAAAACACCGTGGCGGTGGATATGGGCCGGGTCCACTTTACCAGCGGGGAAATTCCGGTGGCCGGTCCGGCCAGGGTGGTGGCGGGGGAATCCATCACGGCGGGGGACCGGGAATTTGTGTTTCACGGAGCGGGGGTGGGCAATCCCCATTGCGTGGTGGAGGTGGATTCCCCCACCCGGGAAATGGCCTGCCGCTATGGCCCGCTGATTGAAACCAACCCGGTGTTTCCCAACCGGACCAATGTGCAGTTTATGACCGTGATAGACAACCATTCCATCCGTATTGAAATCTGGGAGCGGGGGGCGGGTTATACCGAGGCTTCCGGTTCCAGCAGCTGCGCGGCGGCGGCGGTGGCCTTTCGGTTGGGCAAGGTGGCCTCGCCGGTTACTGTTCATATGGCCGGGGGAAGATTGTTGGTGGAGCTGGATGAGGATTTTCATGCCCGCCAGACCGGTCCGGTGCAACGGGTGGCCTCCATCCGGCTGGATGACGGGCTGGTTGAAGCGCTGGGGCTGGAGCGGGCCAACAATCCCTGATTCCTGCTTTATGGTCCCAGCCGGAAATTTTCGGCAGGGATGCCGATGGATTGGAAATGGTAACAAATTGTAATAAAACGTGAAAGAATGGTTTTGCCCCAGGGTGTATTATATCCCCCAGCGGTACAAAAACGGGGGATAAACCGGGAATCCCCCTACTGCTTTTGTATTTTACTGAAATGGTATATGAATTGCTTTTATGGATGATGGGGGCTTCCCGCTGTGAAACACAGGGGGGTCCAACCCCTCCGGTGCAGGAAGCCCGGGGGTTGCCCGGCAACCGATGTTTATCACCGCCATTGGAGGCATAACTTCCCGTGTTAGACCGTCTCGGCACATTCCTAGGGTTCTTTATCGGGGTCACCCTGATAATTTTCGGGATCACCTGGCCCGACAATCTTTCCAATTACTACGTCTTCCACGTCACCCAGTACGAATCCCAACTGATTGAACTGAAAAAAACCAACGCTCCCCGAAAAGAAATTCAGGAAAAGCAGGAGGAAATGCGGGCGTTCAAAGGCTCCTGGGAGGCGGGGATCACCCGTTTTGTGGACCTCAAATCCATCCTGATTGTGCTGGGGGGGTCCTATGCCGCCACGCTGATCGCTTTTCCTTTCCGCCGGTCGTCTTTATCCCTGTTTTATATTTTTTATGTGTTCGCCAAAGAAAAACGGGATGAGGATTTTGAGGTCGTCTACAATGCCATCAACAAATTCTCCGATTTGCGGTTTCGCAAGCAGATGATTCCCGATGAGGAAGTGGATCGGATTCCGCTGTATTTTCTGCGGGACGCCATCAACAATTTTATCCAGGTGGATTGGGTTTCCGAGGAAATGGTGCAGGAGATCATTTCTTCCGAAATAGAAATGTATGCCTACAACCAGGACCAGGAAATATCGGTGATGGAATACCTGGGCAAGGTGGCCCCGGCATTCGGCATGTTGGGGACCGTGGTGGGGTTGATTTTGCTGATGGGCCAGGCCGCCGGGGAGAATTCCTCCATCGGATCTATCATGGGGGGGATGTCGGTGGCCCTGATCACCACCCTGTACGGGGTGCTGCTTTCCCAATTGTTCTTTTTGCCGGTGGCCGAAAAACTTCACCGCCGCAAGGACAGTTACATCCGTTTGTATGAAATGATCCGGGAAGGGGTGTTGTACATGCAC
>JAOUFO010000030.1 GCA_029858165.1 Deltaproteobacteria bacterium
AGCCTGGGGGGTTTGGAGCAGACAGGCGATACAACCCAGGGCTGTGCTGGTGCTGGACAGGACCCAAAAGAAAGGCACCAGCCAGCCCTCCCGCATGATGGCCAATGAAGAACCCCAATACAGGGTCAAGGGAACCCCGTTCCCTAGTGGGGTTTGGGGCAAAGCCCCAAAAAAACCGCCTGCCTTCTTCCCACTCCCTTCCTGCTCCCTAAAAAACCTCCGATTTGACTGTACGGGTGTATTGCCACCCGCCGTCCACAGCATTATAATAAATTCAATAACTCAGGTTTTCCGATCGGCTGTTATCCGGCCCGCCGGAATATAGAAAGAACAGAGTTCATCTGTTCATGGTTCAATCCATCCCAACGTTCATTCATTTTTAAGGAACCCCATGTCCAGCGATAAAGTGATTCATTTGAACGAAGACACCTTTGACAAAGGGATAGCTGACGGATTCACCCTGGTGGATTTTTGGGCCGAATGGTGCGCTCCCTGCCTGGCATTGGGCCCCACCATTGATGAAATCGCCGATAAATACGCCGGGAAAGTCCGGGTGGCCAAGGTGAATATTGATCACAACCCCGGCATCCCCACCCGGTACGGAATCCGCGGCATCCCCACCCTTATCATGTTCAAAGACGGCCAACAGGCCGATATGTTCGTGGGCAACAGCCCCGGCAAAGTCAAAGAAATGGTGGAACGGGCTGTATAACACCCTTTGCCCCCCGGTTCGCCGGAGGGGCGCCACCCCAACCCCCTGCGGATTCCGCAGGAGAACCGCCACGGTTGCATGCAGGAAATCCACCCCGGATCCATCCCTGATTCTCTTGGCCGGGAAGGCCAAACCTACGCCATGGTGGTATCCTATGATGGCAGCCGGTTCCACGGCTGGCAGATTCAGGACAACGCCCTCTCGGTGGAACAGACCCTATCCCAGGCCCTTTCCGTCATCACCCGCTTCCCGGCCAAAGTGATCGGTTCCGGCCGCACGGACGCGGGGGTCCACGCTTTAAACCAAACCGCCCATTTTGTACTGCCCCACCCTTTTGATCCGGCCCGGTTGACCCTTTCACTCAACGGCCTGGCCAAGCCTTTTATCAGCGTAAAACAAATCATCCCCGTCTCCGATCGGTTCCATGCCCGCCATTCCGCCCTGGGCAAATCCTACCGGTATTGTCTGTACATCCGCCCTTACCCCCCGGTCTTTGGCGCTCAACGCTCCTGGTGGCTGCACCAGCCCCTGGATGTGGCCGCCATGCGGGAAGGTGGCGCTTTTTTGCTGGGCACCCACGATTTTTCCGCTTTCCGGGCGGCCTCCTGCTCCGCCAAAACCCCCATCCGCCACCTGCGGGCCATCCACATCCAGGAGGAGCAACGGCCTGAATCCACCCTGACCATCACCCTGGAAGGCAGCGGATTTTTGCAATACATGGCCCGCAACATCACCGGAACCCTGGTGGCTGTGGGACAAGGCAAAATGCCCCCCCAGGGGGTTGCCCGCATCCTGGAAGGCCGCCAGCGGAACCGGGCGCCTGCCACCGCCCCCGCCAGAGGCCTTCATCTGGCCAGGGTGTATTACGATTTGAAGGTGTTTCCTGAATTGAATGCGTTTGAACCCCTGTACGACTCCCCTGTCGTCCCGGATGAACCCTGGCCTCCCAAACACTTTCTGAGACCTCTGCATAACTGCCAAAAGCTCCCGTTTTGATAAAAAAGCGGGGATTTGGGGGCCGCAGGCCTCCGATCAAATCAACCCCCTTCCCCATGGGAAGGGGGCAGGGGGATGGGAAAAAAACCAGTTATGCAGAGGTCTCTTTCTGTAAAACCCGGTCAGAGAACGAAGGATAAACCAGCGGGGGAACAAATCCCCCCCGAACCCCCCGTTTACCCCACCGGCATGGTATGGTAAAAAGCCATGTGGACCATCTTTTTTCAACCGGAATTGTAAATGACTGACACCTTGTTGCGGGGAATTTTTCCCAAAAGCTCCATCCGGTTTTCCATCACTCAGGCTGCCGGAGTTTGCTCCGAGGGGATCCGAATGCATGGCAGCGATTTTGTTTCCGGATGGTTGCTGGGAGAGGCCCTTACCACGGCGGTGTTGCTTTCCACCCTGGTGAAGGGGGATGAAAAATACACCCTGCGCTGGCAGTACCCCGGCCCGGCGGGAACCATTCTGGCCGACCTCAACGAGGCGGCCGAGGTGCGGGGCTACACCCAGACCATCGCCCTGCTGGAACTGGCCCCCACTTTGGAAGAGGCCCTGGGGGGCGACGGGAAGGTTTCGGTGGTCACCCATACCGCAACCCGGGTGGTCCGCACCGGGGTGACTGAAGCCCTGTTCCGGGATATTCCCAGAGACATGGCCCATTTTCTCTCTTTTTCACACCAAACCGAAACCGCTCTGGCCGTGGGGTTGGTGATGCCCCCCACCCAGCCGGTACACCTTACCTCAGCCCTGGGTTTGATTTTGCAGCCTTTGCCGGGGAGCGACCTGGAACGGTTTGAATCCGCCCGACAATTGGTGGAACAACCGGATTTCCGCACCTGGCTGGAAACCGGAGAACCCCAGCCCCTGGAGGTCCTCCACCGGCTGAAATTGGGAGAGGAGCCGCAAATTTTGACCCGGACCACCCCCCGATACCGGTGCGGGTGTTCCAGAGAAAAAATAGACATGATTCTGAGAATGCTCCCCCAGGATGAACTGCGGGAAATGGCCGAAGAGGGCCCCTCCGAAGTCACCTGTCATTTTTGTGGAGCCCGGTATGTTCACTCACCCGACGAACTAAACGCCATTTTGCATGAATTGGCCGTCACCAACTGACCCTCACCCCCAACGACCGCCCGTCCCATCACATTTCCAGGAAACCCCATGAACCCCCAAGTCTGGAAAATCCGGCTGACCGCCTTTTTTCTGGCAGGAATGGTTTTGGGGCCTGGGGTTCCCCATACCGCTTTCGGTTCTGATATTCAAATAGATTCCCCCTTTTTTGAATATAATGAAGCCACCAAAACCTATATATACAAGGATGCCCGCATCCGGGTAAGGACCCTGGTGATTGATGCCGAAACAGTGGAAGTTCAAACGGAGCAGGCCCAGATTCTGGCCTATGGCCGTTTGAGATTCCAGGAAAACTCCATCACAGGCACCGCCAGGCGGATGGTGTTTGACACCACCAAAGGCACCGGCATCATTTACGAAGCCCAGATTTATGACACCGAAACCGGCTATTACCTGAAAGCAGATCAAATTCTGCGCTCTGAAGAAAACCGATACCAGGCCATCGGGTGCAGCCTGACCAACTGTCCTCCGGACCAGGGGGGATGGCGGCTGGAATCCGGAGAAATAGACTACCGCCCGGACCAATTTGCCGTCAGCACCAATACGGTTTTAAAAGTGGGAGGGGTGCCGGTGTTGTGGCTGCCGATTATGGCCTGGCCCACCGTGATGAAGCGCCAAAGCGGATTTTTAATGCCCAGGCTGTCGTTTCAATATTCCACCCTGGAACGGCTCAATGTGGGAACCCGGATTAAATTGCCTTTTTTCTGGGCATTGGGCAAGGACCACGACCTTACCATCACCCCGGAAACCCTGGAGCGGCGGGGCAACGCCCTGGAGCTTGAATATGCCTATGCTTTTTGGCAGGACCAAAAAGGAAACATCCGGGTCTGGGGAATTGAGGAGAAATATCCCCGCAAACCGGAATACGAAAACGACATCCTGCCCCCCGGGGAATCCGCCCGGCAAGATCCCACCCCCAAACGAGGGATCGCCGGCTGGAACCACAACCAGGGGTTTGGAAAATACGCCCGGCTTGTGGGGTTTGTTAACCGAAACTCCGACGGTCAGGTCAGCCGCGAATATGACAAATCCAGTGAATACCGCCCCCGCCAGGATTACCAGGCAACTTACACCCATGTCTATTCCTGGGGCGGGGCCGCCCTTACCGCCCAACATTCTGATGAATTCCTGTACGAATCCCTGTATGCCAACACCGATGCAAACAGCAACGGTCATTTGATCCCCCAGATCAAACCCAGCTTTTCCTACGCCTTCGGCACCCGGTTGTGGAACACCTTTCTGGGTGTCTCCCTGGAAGGCACCGCCACCCGCTTTGACACCCGCCAGGGGCTCTCCGCCGAGGCCCAGATGGTCCGCCCGGCTTTAAGTCTACCCATTCCCCTGGGTGGATCGGCAGAGTTAAGACCCATGGTTTCCCAGAAATTGGTGCGGTATTCCGCTCTTCAGATTACGGACCCGGCGGTGCCTTTGCCGGAGACTCAAAACCCGGAATTCACCCAAAAAGAAACCCAGGTGGAATTCAGAATGCCCTTCGCCGCGGAATACGCGGGCAATAACAACTGGGAGGCCACCAAGCACCGGATCATCCCCCGGATCATCCTCAACGAAATCCAGGATATCCCCCAACCCTATACCGCCATTTTATACCGGGCCGTTCCCGCCGCCCGTTTGCTTACCTTTCGCCTGGACAATATCTGGCTGGGAAAATCCGGTGATGTGGCTTCTGAGCTGGCCAGCCTGAACCTGATTCAACGCTACAACACCCTGCTGGAAGACCGAACCTACACCCCCAAAGGCCCCCCGCTGCCCGCCCCCCTGGAAACCGAACCGGCAGGCCCCAATCCCATGCTGCCCGGAGAACTGGAAGCCTCCATTTACGGAAAGTATCTGGTTTCCTCCATTTATTTGCGATATCACCATCAGGTGGGGCGGGTGACCGGAAGCACCATTTCCTTAAGAGGAAACGAATCCGCCAACGGGTTTTTGCAAATCGGCTACACTCAAAATGAATTCAGCTACCGCACACCTCTGGATGACACCCTGCATCCCCAGGGGTCCGGCATCTCCTTCAGCGGCTCCATGTCGGCCACCGATAATTTGGGGATCGGGTTTGAATCCACCATCAACCTTCAAAACGCCGTCCCCCCCCTCAACCGCAGACTGAACCACGGCCTGTTTTTCCTGGATTATCATCCGGTCTGTTACGCGGTGCGCCTAAGTTATTCCGAAGATATCGGAGTGACCCAGGAATTGGGAAACAATGTCTATTTTGTGGACCGGCAGGTATCCCTGTCCTTTAACCTGGGAGGATTGGTGGGCTCCTCCAAAGAGATCTTCCTGCCGTCTGAACAAAAAAAATAACCCCCTCCCTCACACGGAAAAACCTCTTGACGACCCATCACTACCCTCTCAACCACGGCCCCCACCGGATATTTTCGGCCGTGAAATCCTTGGTCGGCGGTTGGGCCGCCATCGGATTGACCTTGCTGGGTTTGGCCGGGTTTGAGTTCACGGCCTGCGGGCAAACCCCCGCGGAATTCCCCGATATACAACCCACCCGCCAGATTGTCGCCCCCCCGGTGGAAATTGAACTGACCGAGGGGGTCCAGATCACGGCGGGCATCCAACGGGTGGCGGTTCAATCCGATGAACTGGGCATCAAAGTACAGGATCCCAATTTTCTCTCCAGCGGCGGCACCTTTGGGGTGGATTTTGTATGGCCTTCTTTCAGGGTGGGATACAGCCACATGGCCTACCGCCAAACCCTGCCGGATTCCGCCCAATACAAAAATGTGGCTTTGAGTTTACTGGGGGTGGACGCGGACCAATTGTGGGTGTTTCACGGCCTGCGGTTGGGAAAAACCGTTTTTCTTGGGTATGGGGTGGGGTGGCAACAACGATTGATTTCAGTCTACCCCAAAGATACCACCCTCAGCGCAACCGAATTCACCGAATCCGGTTTGATCGGCGGGCTGATGGCCGAAATGGCCCTTTACCCCCCCTTTTTCTTTTCTCTCCGGCTTTTTCAAGACCAGAAAAAGGGGTTATTGGAAACCCGGGGGGCCAATATGTTTCTTTCGTTCCTGGTTCCCTATTAGAAAAAGGGGGAAATCCTGGTTCAGGCCAACATTCAAAAACAGGTTGAGACCTCTGCACAACTGGTTTTTTCCCATCCCCCTGCCCCCTTCCCAAAAGGCAGGGGGTTGAACTGATTGGAGGCCTGCGGCCCCCAAACCCCCGCTTTTTTATCAAAACAGGAGATTATCGGTAGTTATGCAGAGGTCTCAGGTTGTTGAAGAGATTGACCGGGAAGACCGGCTGTTTGGATGAGGCCCCGGTTAGACCGGTCGGATGGATGGAAATCCATTCACCCCAACAGGTGGGGAATCACCCGCGCCTCCCGTCCGGCCAACACCACCCGGTGAAATGAGGAGGGTTCCCCCGGCGGGAGCACCTGGGTGGAAGAGGCAGAATTGACAAACCTGACCGGCCTGCCCCCCAGGGTTTGTTCCACCACCCAGTTGTGGTGCATATGGCCGTGCAGGTACACATCCACCGGCTGGTCGGCCATCCAGTCCAACACTTGGGGAATGTTGCGCAGATCATGGTGCCAGCGGGAATGGCGGGGAGGCGGGAACGCCAGCGGAAAATGGTTGGCCACCATCACCCGGCTGCCTTGAGGCAGTTCCGTTATCCAACACCCGGTGGCCTTTAAGGTCTCAGGCCTTACCAATCCATCGGCCATGATGGGATGGGTCAATCGGGTGGAATCCCACCCGGCCAGATGCCAGTGAGGGGTCAGTTCCCGGGTGGTGATTTCCCCCCCCTGAAAAAACTCACCGAAATACATGGAAAACCAATCCCTGGTGAGGAAAGGCCAATCATAGCGGTCATGGTTTCCGGGGAGAATCGTCACCCTGCCCGGTCCCCGTTCCAACAAGGGGGCCAACACCTGCCGGGCAAGATCAAACTCCTCCTCCAGCCCCAATTGGGTCAAATCCCCGGTGATCACCAAATGGTCCCATTTCATTTCGTCCAACAGACGCACCAATCCCAAAGCCCGCGCCCTGGGGTAAGCCCGGCGTCTGCGCAACAGCAGGTTCACCGCCCCCAATACCCGCTTGCCCCGAAAATGGGATATCCGGGTGGGAATGATGTGCAGATGGAGGTCCGATATGTGGATCAGGTTGGTTTCCAAAAGGTCTGCCACCGGGGGAAAAATTGATTTGTCAGGCTGAATCCTTTAATACTTGTAACACTCCGGGGTTCAAATGAGCAATCCACCCCACGGTCAACCAGCTGTCACGGAACCCGATGGAAACCGCTTTGGATATCGCCACTCTGTTGTTTCTGGTTACTTTTGTATTCGGATTGGCCTTGGCGGGTATCCTGGTGACCCGGATGGCCCATTACCACAAACCACTCCCCCCCCCCAACCGAGAACGTCTGCCCACCCGCTCTCTGGATAGGGCCAATCAGGGGGTGGATACCCTGAAATCCAGGTATTATCGGGCCGCAGGCTCCCAACGGGCCCGGCTGGCCCACGAAATCCACCGTTTGGAAATCCGGGTCACCCAGATTCAGGAAAAAACTGCCGATGACCAATACGCCTATTACCAATTGGCCCGCAAACAGGAAAAAATTTACCAGGAATGGAAAGAACTGCACGACCAAATCCCCCGCCTGAAAAAAGAAGAACGGGAAAATAGCCGCAAACTATTGCTGGAGGCATCCCAAAAATACAGTGCCATCGGGCAGGACATGCGGGATGAATGGCACCGGGCGGCCGCCCTGGACGACCTGTTCTATGAAGAGCTGAAAAATCAGGATGTCTTTGGACCCCAGGAACCACCCCACGAATTTTCGGATGACGAACCCTGGCCGGAGGAAAACACCGATTCCCCCACCGAAACCCTGCCCCCCGCCGAAAAAAATTCAGGAGCGGTGGCCTCCGAAAACGGTCCGCTGGACCCGGATACCCGTGTTTTCCTTAAGGAACCCTCATCGGATGGTTCATCTGAGGAGGATATTTCCGGGGATACTGCACCTGCCAGACAGGAGCCTTTCCATCGGACCGGCCATGGGGCCTCCCCCGAAAATGGGCCGCTGGATAGAAACCCTTCAGACTCTTTGGCGGCCAACATCCCCAAGCCCCCTGGTGTGCCCCGGGCTCCCGGCCCCATAAAACCCCTGGGGCGGGCCACCCTTGCCATGTCAGCGGACCAACCCCCCCTGCCCCCCGGCCCCCAACCATCCACGGAGCCGAACCCAAACCCGGCGGTGGAGCCCCACCAACACATCTCCCCACCCGGCCAACCGGTGTTCATCCGGCAAACCCAGGGGGAAATGGCCCAGGCTGATTTCAATCAGGAGGGCCCGCCAAAAACCGGGCTGCTGTACACCGATTCCACCTTAAGCCTGGAATCCACCGACAACACCCTGTCAGAAGCCAACCTTTCCCGCTGCGCGTTTCCCCAGGTGGGGTTTACCGGGGTACACCAATATGTCCATTGTGATTTCAGCGAAGCCGACCTGGAAGGAATCACTTTGAAACGGGAGGCCCGCCCCCACCGGTTTGACCGCTGCAACCTCCACGGAGTGAACTTTGCCAACAGCCGTCTGGATTCCGTCATTTTTACCGACTGCGATCTTTCGGCCACTTATTGGAACAATGCCCGGCTCAGCCGGGTGAAGTTTGAATCCTGCTCTCTGGATGAAGTCCAATGGCTGGGAGCGGATCTTTCCCGGTCTGTAATGGATCCCGCCATGTTGGAAACCACCGATTTTACCACAGCCGGGGCTCCACCCCACAATTATCTCCGGCCGACCCGGCCCGACACTCTGCCTCCCCAAAACAATCCGCCGTTAACCGAGCCTGCCGCTCCACCCGATGTACTGTCTATCCCGCCAAACCTGTCCGAACCGGAATAACCCCCCCCCTTTTTACCCATATCCCCAAACCAAACCAGGGGGGATTCCCGGCCCCCGATTTTTTCCCTCAAGAAATCTCCCAATCCTGCCGATACTTTGAACAGAAAGGGTTTCAACCACCCGCCCCCTGTTTGGCCTTCCCCCAAAACTGGCCCCGGGGGAGGGCTTGGGGTCCGAAACCCCCATCTGAAATTTTATCATATTGATGATTCAACTGTTTTTCAATTTTTTCACTTCCAGGAGCACTCCATGGCAACCTCAAAATGGTTCATTTCCGGCTTGGCCGCGGTGATCCTATCCCTGGCTGTCCCCCTGCCGACCAAGGCTTTGAGCCCTTCGGCGGTCAATGTGTACACCATGTGGATCAAACTTTCGTTAAACGGCCATTCTCAGGAAGAGATAGAATCGTTGTTACGCAACATGGACCCCAAAACCCTATCCGAGGTAAAGGACCGGTTGAGAAAAACGGTTTTATCCAATCTTGAGTTGCGCAATATAGAATCTTTGTACGGGATGAGCCGGGATTATGACGATTTAAGCCTGGTGATGAACGCCATTCGCACCGAAATCCGGTTTGCCGGGTTGGAAACGGACGGGGAGTTAAAGCTTCAAATCAAAAACAGGTTTGGAATCCACATGGATTGACCGGCCCTTTTTTAGACACCAACCATAAGGGAAAGGCAACAACCCCCCTGGGGGGGAACACCCATCGGGGTCCTATGGCCCGGCTTGTTGCAACTTTTTCCCCCCAAAATCATTCCCCCAATGGCCCCCCGGCTTTAAGCCATCCCGTTGGCCAAAAGGGAATCCCCTTCCATCATTTCGGCCGGAGCGTGCACCGGAATCCAAATAGAAAATTCGGACCCCTGACCCACCTGACTGGTCAGATTGATTTTCCCCCCATGGGCCTCTGCCACCATTTTGCAGAAGGTAAGCCCCAATCCGGTGGAAAGGGACCCTTTTTCGCTCATTTTGGAAAATTTCTCAAACACCCCCGCCTGGAATTCGGGGGGGATCCCCGCCCCATTGTCTTTGACCCCCATGCGGAGAAAAGGCCCCTCCTGAATCATAGACACCCGAACCTGGCCAACGGATTGGCTGTGTTTCACCGCATTGTCCAACAGGTTCACCAACACCCGGATGATCAAATCCCGGTCCGCAAACATTTCTCCTGCATTCACATCCAATTGGGTGATGACTTCCAAATTCCGGTTTTTCCCCATCCAAACCATCTGGTTCACTGCTGAAAGAATCACCTCATGCGGGTTCAGGACCTCCCGGTGCAATTCCAGCCGGCTTTCTTCCAGGGCCGCCAGATTCAACCGTGTCATAACCAGCCTTAAACCGATCTTGGCCGATTCGGACACCATCCCCAAAAATTCTTTTTGTTCCTCCGGGGTCAAGGTTTCATGGATCAGCAGATCACACAAATTCACGATATTTCCCAACGGGGCCTTCAGGTCATGGACCTCCATGTGCATCCGGTCTTCCCGCAACTGGTCCAACCGTTCTCTTTCTTTTGTTTTTCCGGTCAGGTTGCGGACCAAGGCCAACAATTCCGGTTCATCAAACGGTTTGGTCAGATAGGCATCTGCCCCTTTTTCCAACCCTTGCAATTTTACCGGCTGGCTTCCCAAAGCAGTCAGCATCACAATGGGCAGCAGATTGTTTTTGGGATCATCCCTTAAAATCCGGCATACCTCCATCCCGTTCAATTTGGGCATCACCAGATCCAATATCACCAATTTGGGCCGTTCATCCCGAACCATCACCAGAGCCTCCTCTCCATCGGCGGCCTCCAACACGGTGTATCCCGCTTTTTCAAGGGATTTCATGGTGATTTTTCTCACCATTGCCGAATCATCCACCACCAGAATTTTTACAGATTCCATGTTTCCCTTTGCGAATAAAACCGTTTGAAAAGAACCACCCCCGACTCGTACCTATTTAAAACGCCACAATTCATGGATGGTTTTGGGGCAATCCCCGGATTTTAAACAATAAACACCGGTTGATGGCACATCTGTCCGCACAGCGGACTATGCACCCCATCAACCGGATCAAAACACAGGAGGAAAACCAGGGAGTAGGAAAACCAGCGGGGGGAAAACACAGAATCAGCCGCCATCCAACACAATGTGAGACAACACCGCCGCTCCCAGGGGCAGTGCCTCCTCATCCAAATCAAAACCGGGGGAATGGAGCGGATGGATGAAACCCCGGCCCTCATTGCGCACCCCCAGACGGAAAAAACAGGCGGGAACCAGCCGGGCGAAATAAGCAAAATCCTCCCCCCCCATTTCCCGCCCCGAAAGTTCATTCACGGCGGCGGCCCCCAACAGAAGGCGGGTGGAATCCATGGCCTGGCGGGTAAGGTCCGGGTTGTTGACCAAAGCCGGATACCCTTCATGATATTCAAAGGAATACCGGGTTCGGGTTGCATCGCACACCCCCTTGATCACCCGTTCCATTTTGTGGGGGATTTCAAGGGCCACATCCGGGTCCAGGCATCGGACGGTGCCTTCCAGAATCACTTCCACCGGAATCACATTGGGGGCGGTGCCGCCGTTGATTTTGCCGATGGAAATCACAAACGGATGGAGAGGATCGTTTTCGCGGCTGACCAGATATTGAAACGCCTGATACACCTGCACCGCCGCCGCACCGGCATCCACCGCCTGATGGGGGCGGCCCGCATGGCCTCCCACCCCATGGATGGCCAAGGTGAACCGGGACGAATAGGCCAGAATCACCCCGGACCTGAAGGCCGCCTGCCCCACCGGGATGGCCGGATGAACATGGAGCGCCAGTGCCCGGTCCACCCCATCCAACACCCCCTGCCCGATCATGGCCAAGGCCCCCCCCGGCGGCATTTCCTCATGGGGTTGGAAGCAAAACCGGACTTTTCCCTTCAATTGACTTTTGCAGGCTGTCAGCAGATGGGCCGCCCCCACCAGACAGGTGGTGTGGCCATCATGTCCACAGGCATGCATCACCCCCGGATTCAGGCTGG
>JAOUFO010000315.1 GCA_029858165.1 Deltaproteobacteria bacterium
CACAATCCGGGTTTCCTGTTCCGACGGCCCCCCCACCTGACAGGGAAAGGGGGTTTCCAGGTCCGGGCTGCGCAACACATACAAATCCATTTCCGGCTTTTTTTCCCAGGCGTCTTCCAGACCGCCTCCCCCCAGTTCCACAGCAAAGTTGGACAGGGTGGATTCCACCACCCGACCGTAATAGTTTTTGGGCATCACCCCCCCCCACAGGGTGATGCGCACATGGTCCCCCAAAGAAAGTTGCCGGGTGGAAACCAAAGGGATTTGCAGATTGTAAGATTGGTACCTGAACGCCTGGCGCAGGCGGGTGGTAAACCCCCACCGCTCGGGAGGCTCATGCTTCAGGGTTTCATGCAGGGATATTTCCAAATGGGGGGGAATGCTTAAAAAATCCAGCAGTTCCCCCTGGTTTTGGGCATCGGCCAGAATTTCCAACGATTCCATTTCGGCGGGGTTCAACCCGGCCCGGTCCAACCCGGCCTGGGCGGCAATCCATTTTTTTTTCTGCCGCCGCCCTTCCAGCCACTTTTGGTGCCAGGAGGTGAGGGTGAAAAAATAGCCCGCCACCATCCCCACCAACACCAGGGTGATGGTCAGTTCCAGCCAGCCGAAAGTGGGCCAGTTGATTTTATCGGAAAGGGATGGGATTCGCGGCGGGGGCTGGGTTTGACCGGGAACCGGCTGGCCTTCCATCCCCGGCGGAGGGGGGGCCGCAGCCGGGTTGTCCGCGGCCCCGTTGGTTTCCGGGTTGGATTCTGGATTCATGGCGCCCTTGTTCGCGTAAGAAAGCCCCCAAGCCTGCTGTGGCCCACCCGGTCAAAAAGTACAACGCAAGGCCCTGTTCAACCTGCCGGAGGGGGGATTCAGCCTGGATGGCGCTGCTTGGCTTTGGCCCACAAATCCCACCATCGGGCCTTATCCGGGTCCGGGGCCTTGCCGGAATCCCGGATGGATTGCTCCATCCATTGAAACCGGCGGATGAATTTGCGGGTGGATTTGCGCAAAGCGGCCTCCGGGTCCAGTTTGTACCAGCGGGAAAGCTGCACCAGGGCAAAAAACAGATCGCCCAATTCGGTTTCCATCCGGCCCCGGACGGCTTCTCCCGCCTTGGGATCCTGGTCAGATTCCCGGGAGACCCCATCCCCCCCGGACAGCATTTCCACCTCCCGGCGGAATTCGGCCAGTTCCTCGGCGGTCTTATCCAAAATCTCCCCGGAGCCGTTCCAGTCAAAGCCGCTTTTGGCCGCGTTGGAGGCCACCTTGGCCGCCCATTGCAGGGCAGGCAGCCCCGGAGGGATTCCCTCCAGGGCCGATTTCCGGTGGGTCATCTTCCGCCGGTGCCACACTTTGTGCAGTTCTTCCTCCGATTCCACCGGTTCATCCCCAAACACATGGGGGTGGCGGTGGACCAGTTTGTCGGCCAAGGCCCGGGCAATCTCCTCAAAGCGAAAAGCGTTCCGTTCCTCCCCCAGCCGGGCATGAAACACCACCTGCAACAGCAAATCCCCCAGTTCTTCGGCCAGTTCCCCATCCCCCCCGGTTTCAATGGCGAAAATCACCTCATAGGCCTCTTCTATCAGATAGGGGGTCAGGCTCCGGTGGGTCTGGCGTTTGTCCCAGGGGCAGCCATTTTCTCCCCGCAGGGCGGCCATCACCGTCAGCAACCTTTCCATCGCCTCCCCCAAGCTCTCCTGGGACATACACCCATCCTTACTCAATTACAGGTTTCTCAATTTCCAGATTCCCCGGCTGAAAAACACCAGCCCCCCGGCCCCGGCGGCCACCAAAAACAACGGGCCGCTATCCATCAGGTGCAGCCATTGGCGCGCGCCCCACACCAGCAGAGAAAACGAAAGCCCCAGCCCCAGTGAATTTCCCACCAGATGGACGGCCCAGGCCCCTTTGTCCATGGGGTGATGAGACCAATCCGGCTGGGGCCGCAGGTAGGGGCGGGGAATCATCAGGCGGGCCAGCAGCCAGGGCACCAGCAATCCCATCCCTGCCCCGGCCACCACATCGGTGGGCCAATGGTCCAGATTAAACACCCTGGCGTAGCCCATCAGGGGAAGCCCGGCCAACACCATCCATAAAAAAAGGGTTCCTCCCCATAACCGCACCTTTCCCCCGCTTCGTTCTCCTTGGCGGCCTTCTCCCCGGTCCCGGAAAACAAACCAAAAGGCCAGCAACACGGATACCGATGCCGCATGGCCGCTGGGAAAGCTGCCGGTCTGCCAATCATGCAGGGGGGGCAGACTGCCGGGCCAATACCAGGGGGTAAACGGGTGGCCCTCCCAAAACACATGTTTGGGCCGGGGGCGGGCCCAGGCCAGTTTGAGGGCCTGAACCAGAATGCCGGTCAGCATGCCGCTGGCCATGATGTAACCCGTGCGGCTGCGCCAGGGGCGCACCCTTCCCAAAAAGGAAGACACCCCCCTGGCCAGAGAAGATTCCCCCCCCGCCAAGGGGAAAAAACCGGCCCCATACACAAGGGCCGCCGCCAAAAACAACACCCCCACCGCGTCTGAAAGGCCGGGAGGCTCCCCATTGGCCAGGGAATGGTTCAGCCAGGTCAGCCAATCCGGCGGGACCGCCCCGGCAAAGGAGCGGGTCCAATCCAGGTCGTTGAGGGTGGCCGCCCACATGGCCGCGGCAAAAACCACCCCCCCCGCCCCCAGCCCCCATTTTTCCCGCCGGGTCAGGGGGGGGAACATCCGGGGGTATCCCGGCGGGGTTGATTGCCGCCTCCACCCCATGTCAATCCCCCCGCATCAAATGGCCCAGCTCCTTG
>JAOUFO010000316.1 GCA_029858165.1 Deltaproteobacteria bacterium
GCCCTTCCGGCCCTTACCCCGGCGGTAAAGGGGGTGGTGATGACAGCCCTGCCCTTGGGTTTGGCGGTGGTGACGGTGCTGGCTCTTCAACTGCCCAGGGGCGGCGGTTCGGTTTGGGGGTGGCTGGCTGTTGTGCTGGGACCGTTGCCTATCCCGTTGTTTGTGGTGTGGGCCGGGGGGTTGGCGGGCCAGCAAACCGGTTGGGTGGCGGCAGGGGTTTTGGCCTGGCTGGCCCACCTGCCCCTGGCCATGGGGCTGGCCCGCCGGTTTCCCGGCCTGAAGGCGGCGGCCTGGGGGTTGCTGCCGGTGTATCTGCTGGCCTCCATTCTCATCTGGGTGGCGACGGTTTTTCCGGGATAACCTGCCCGGCAGAAACGGGTGATGGCCGGCGTGTTTTCAGGGGCGTTGCCAAAGGCCAACCAATTGGATAGCGTGAATTTTTCAACCGCTTTTCAAATTTTTCCAAATGGAATCATGGGCAGACCGCCCACGGAGAAGGCCTTGACCCAACAAAAACCCATCTTAAAAACAATCCACATCCAAGGGTTTCGCTCCATCAAAGAGGCAACCGTTGAGCTGGACTCCCTGAACATCCTGATCGGGCAGAACGGGGCGGGAAAAAGCAACTTTGTGGCGGTTTTTAAGATGCTCAACGAGATGATGGGGGAACGACTTCAGGAATATATCGGCAAAACCGGACGCGCCCAGTCCCTTTTGCATTTTGGCCCGAAGACAACCCCCCATTTGGAAGCCCGCCTGGAATTTACCCTGGGCAAAGTGGTGGATACCTATTCCATGCGCCTGGCCCACGCCGCCGGAGACACCCTGATTTTTACCGAAGAGACCCTGAGTTTCCATACCAAAGGGTTTCGCCAGCCGAAAACAGATTCGTTGGGGGCGGGTCACCTGGAAACCGGCCTTCGTGACCGGAACAGGCGGGACACCCCGACCATCGGCGTTTTTCGCAAGATACTCAATTCCTGCCGGGTTTACCATTTCCATGACACCTCAGCCACCGCCGGGGTCCGTCAGCATTGCTATGTGGATGACAACCGGTGGCTGATGCCGGACGGGGGGAATCTGGCCGCCATGCTTCTGCGGTTGAGAGAGGAAGACGGCGGAAAGGCCTACCAGAGAATTGGTTCCACCATCCGGTTGATTGCTCCGTTTTTTGGGGATTTTGTGCTGGAACCCGCCGGGCTAAAGAGAGAACTTCTGTTAAACTGGCGGACCAAGGATTCCGATCAGGTGTTCGGCCCCCATCAGCTTTCGGATGGAACCCTGCGGGCCATTTGTCTGGTAACTTTGCTTTTGCAGCCGGAGGCGTTGTTGGGGGGTTTGTTGATTGTGGATGAGCCGGAACTGGGGCTGCACCCCTATGCCTTGAACATCATCGCCTCCCTGTTTAAAAAAGCATCGCACCACAGCCAGATTCTCATCACCACCCAATCCCCCACCTTTTTGGACCATTTTGACCCGGAACAGATCATCGTGGTGGACCTTGCGGGAAAAGAATCCAAGTTCACCCGGCCCGGCCCGGAACATTTGGCAGAATGGCTGAAAGAATACTCCCTGGGGGAAATCTGGGAGAAAAACGTCATCGGCGGGGGGCCGCACTGATGGCCCGCTTATACCTGTTTGCCGAAGGGAGCACCGAGCAAACCTTCGCCAGCAATCTGCTGATTCCCCATTTAAGCCGTTTCGGGGTGTATCTGCATCCGCCGGTGCTGATTGCCCACGCCAGAAAAAAGGGGGTTGTCCACCGGGGGGGCGGACGCAATTACCCGCCCATGAAAAACGATATTCTCCGCTTTTTGGCCCAGGAAAAAACCAACGATGTGTTTTTCACCACCATGATTGACCTGTACGCCATTGCCCCGGATTTTCCCGGATTGAAAGAATCCGTAAAAATGCGGAACGTCCCGGAAAGCCGGGTGAAATTTTTGGAAGAGAGTTGGGCCAGGGATATTTCTGATTCCCGGTTTATCCCTTATATCCAATTGCACGAATACGAGGCCTATCTGTTTTCCGACCCGAAAGCCTTTCATTCCTTTTACGACAATTCTCAAAAACAAATCGCCGTTTTGCAGGCCATTGCGGATAAACATTCCACTCCCGAGCAAATCAATGACGGGCCGGAGACCGCTCCCTCAAAGCGCATTACAAAACAGTTCCCTGATTTTGACAGCGATAAACCCGTGGCCGGACCGTTGACAGCCGAAATCATCGGCCTGCAAACCATTCGGAACAAATGCCCCCACTTTCATGCCTGGGTATCCCGGTTGGAAACCCTGGGCGAACAAACGGCCCATGAAAAAGGCT
Organism: Deltaproteobacteria bacterium; assembly: GCA_029858165.1. Taxonomy (GTDB): domain Bacteria; phylum SAR324; class SAR324; order SAR324; family JACQKK01; genus JAOUFO01. Next base: position 2,323 of record JAOUFO010000316.1, read on the forward strand.
CCCCCGGATAACCCTTCCAATGAAAAGAGCCAACACCGGGCAGGCCTTTCAAGGGGGCTGACCAAGGACCCGCCGGGAGGGTCTGGCCGCTTTGCAAGGCGCCCCCTGTGGTTTATACTGTGTGTTCCAAACCTGGAATGGCTGTTCCCCTTGGCGATCCCCCACCATCCTGACACACAAGGTATTCTTCCATGCCCTTAGAGCAATACACCGAAATGGCCCAAAAGGCCCTGGCCGCCGCCCAGGGCCACGCCACCCGTTTTAAAAACCCGGAGGTCACCACCCTCCATCTGTTGCTGGCCCTGGCAGAACAACCCGGAGGGCTGGTTCCCAGGGTGCTGGAGAAAATGGCGGTCAACGTCAACGGGTTGATCCAGGGGCTGCGGGGGAAAATGGCCAAGGAACCCAGCGTTTCAGGGGGGGGGCGGCAGCTTTCGGCCAGCCATGGGTTAAACGAGGCCCTGG
>JAOUFO010000318.1 GCA_029858165.1 Deltaproteobacteria bacterium
CATCCATCCCGAAAAGCTGAACAAAAACATAAACGAATTTGTGCTGGTGCCCAATTTCCGGCTGCCCAACCTGATCCACAGCCGATCCGGCAACGCCAAATGGCTGGTGGAAATCGCCCACCGCAATCCCATCTGGATCCACACGTCCGATGCCTCCCGGCTGGGGGTGCAAACCGGCGATTTGCTGAAGGTGAACACCGACATCGGCCATTTTGTGGATAAAGTTTGGGTGACCGAGGCCATCAAGCCGGGGGTGGTGGCCTGCTCTCACCACATCGGCCGCTGGAAGCTGGAAAAAGGGCCGGAGGCCAATTCGTGGGCTTCCAACACGGTGCGCATTGAGGAAACCGGCAAAGGTCAGTGGAAGCTGACCCCCATCGCCGGGGTGGGGCCGTTTAAAAGCGAGGACCCGGATTCATCCCGCATTTTCTGGCGGGATGGGGGGGTGCATCAAAACATCACCCATGCGGTCCACCCGGACCCGTGGAGTGGAATGCACTGCTGGCATCAGCGGGTGCGGCTGGAACTGCCCGGCCCCCAGGACCATTACGGCGATATTTTTGTGGACACCAACCGGTCCTTTGCGGTGTTTAAGGAATGGCTGGCCATGACCCGCACCCCGAACCGGGCCGACGGCCTGCGCCGCCCTCTGTGGCTTGGCCGCCCCCTGCGGCCCCAACCGGGACAATTCTACAAAAAGAAAGGCGGCGCAAGCCCGTCTTAAGCCGCCGCAAGGCGGATGACGGTGCTGGAGCCGCTGGACAGGGACAAAAAGAAAGGCGGTGAACCCCGCCCATAGCCGCCGCAAGGCGGATGGCGGTGGTGAACCGCTGGACAGGGACAAAAAGAAAGGCGGCGCAAGCCCGTCTTAAAGCAAAAAGCCTGCGGGGAGCAAGCCACCCTCCCCGGTCTCTTTAAGCGACCGACACAGCCCTCTCCCCGCCTGCCTTGCGGCAGGCACCCCTCCCCGGTCTCATTCTGCGACAGGAACCACACCTCTCCCCGGTCGCATTCTGCGACCCGCCCCTCCCCAACCAGGGAGGGGCTGATTTGTGCCGGTTTGATTGGATGCCATCCATCTGACTTGTGTTTGTGCGGCTTTTCAATTTGTTGATTCAAAAGGGAATGTAGAGGCCTGTTTCCCCCCTCCCTGTGTGGGGAGGGGGGCGCCCAACAGGGCGGGGGGAGAGGGGCGGGGTTCACCGCCTTTCTTACTGGGGTTTCTGTCCGGCAACCAGCACAGCCCTGCGTTGTGTCGCCTGTCGGCTCCAAACGCCCAGGCTGGCTGGTTGCACTTCTTCTGGGGGTTACATTTTTCCTTGGATGCGGCCTTGCCATTCCCGGCCTTCGGCGGAATCGGGGGTCAGTTCCAGATGGTGTTGGACGGCCTGGTCCGCCTCCGGGTAGCGGCCCAGGTGATAGCGGGCCACGGCCAGGTGCAGCCATCCCCGGCTGTGGCCGGGGTTCAGGCTGGTCAGCCGTTCCAGAACCGGCACGGATTCATCCCAGCGTTCCCTCAAGGTCAGGCTGAGAGCCAGTTGGAACAGGGCCTGTTGATGGAGGGGGGTTTCCGGTTGTGGAATTTCCCGCAGGGCGGAGCGGAATGCTTCCTCGGCTTCCGGGTATTTGGTTTGGCTTAAGCGTGCCATCCCCAGATAAAACAAGGCTTCCGGGTTCTGGGGGGGTTGATTTGCCAGCCTGTTCAGGGCTTCTGCCGCCTGGTCCGCGCGGCCGGTTTCCAGCAGAATCCGCCCCAGCCAGATTTGGGGGGCGGCCTCATCCGGGTTCAATTTGGCCGCCTGTTGAAAAGCTTTGGCGGCCCCATCCCAATCTTTTTTGGCGAACAGAGTCTGCCCCCCGGCCATCAGGGTTTGGGTTTGTTTTTGGATAAGGGCCGGGTTGCGGCTGTTGAGTTCATCCCATTTGGCCCAATGGGGTTCCAGGGTTCCGTACTGAAACACCGGTTGTCCGGGGGGGCGGTTGGCCCCCCGCAAAAAAGGGTCCACCCTCAGGGCCTGCCGGATATACCCGCTGCCCTCTCCCGTGGAAAGTCCCGCCGAAAGCCCCAACACCATCCACGCCAGCCCGTCCAAGGGGTTTTTCACCCTGGCCACCAGGGCCTCCTTGCGGGCCGGATAATCCTCTTTCAACAACACATAGGCTTCCCCTTTCAGGGCCAGGGCGCGGGTGGCCCACGGGGCCAGGTCCGCCCCGCGGGTTGCGTAATCCAGCGCCTGTTTCAGGTGTTTCCGGCTGGCTTCCGGTTGTTTTTCGGCCAGGGCCAGGGCCAGATTCAATGCGGCAAGGTCCAGGGCGGCGTGCAATTCCAGCCCCGGCTCCTTTAAAAAAGGGGCAAGCTCCTGGATCCGCCGGTTCCATCCGGCGGGGCCGTCTGAGGGAGGGGGCAGGCTGAAAAAGGCTTGGACGGCTTTCCAGGTTTGGGGCCAGGGGGTGGATTCCCAGGAGACCGGCCCGGGCGGTTGGCCCCCTCCATCCCCGGTTTTTGGAGGGGGAAGGATGATCGGCCCCGCAAACGCCAATGCCTGCCCCACCACAAGCCGGGGGGGTTGTTTCAACAGGTCCACCTTGGTTTGCCAAAGGGCCGGTTTGCCTGAAGGCAATCCCCGCCGGTACACCCTTAAGGTGATCACCGCCTGGGTCAGCACCCGGTGGGTGGCGCCGGTGATGATAAAATCCAGGGGGGGGCGCCTCAAAGGCGGGGGGGCGCCGGTTTCAGGTTGACTGGCGGTGTGTCTTCTGGCGGTTTGGTGGGCGCTCCACATG
>JAOUFO010000317.1 GCA_029858165.1 Deltaproteobacteria bacterium
CAGGGGGTGCCCATGCCCCAAACCTACCTGGTGTATTCCTCCTTTTTTGAATTGCGCAACCTGGAGGCGGACCTGGCGAAAATTCAGGATTTTGTCATCAAGCCGGCCAGGGGGCGGCAGGGGGGGGGGATCATTGTCATCACCGGCAAAAAAGGGGGGGACTGGCTGGGAATCAGCGGCAAAACGTACAGTCTGCCAGCTCTCAAACGGCACATTTCCGATATTATTTTTGGGATTCACTCCTTTGATATGAAGGACCGGGCCATCATAGAATCCCGCCTGTGTCAATTGGAGGCATTCTCCCGGCTGAGTCCTTTGGGGCTGGCGGATATCCGGGTGATTCTGCACCAGGGGCGGCCCGTCATGGCCATGACCCGGCTGCCCACCCGTCAATCTGATGGCAAGGCCAATTTGCACCAGGGGGCGGTGGGGGTGGGCATCCATTTAAAAACCGGCAAAACCAACCATGCCATCTGGTTGAAGCACAGTGTGGACCGCCACCCGGATACCCAAGAACCCCTGCTGGGGGAGGTGATTCCCCAATGGCAGGCGGTGTTGAAAATCGCCGTCAAAGCCGCCGATGCGGTTCCCCTGAAATACCTGGGGGTGGATATTTCCTTAACCACCGACGGCCCCGTGTTGTTGGAAATCAACGCCCGTCCCGGCCTGGAAATTCAAAACGCCAATCTGGCCGGTTTGGCCCGGGCTTTGGCACTGAGTTCCGACCCGGACACGGGCCGACAAACTGCCCGACAGGATTAACCCGCCATGGATTCCAAAAAATTCCGATTGTTTCGGGAAAGTTTTCTGCCAGTCTCCCTGGTGTTTCTGGGGTTGTTTCTGGTGCTGCTTTTCGTTCAGTTCCGGGCCGCGATGGATGCGGACCAGGTGACGGTGATTGAAATAGAGGATGCCCCGGTTTCCCAAAATGAAACGGACGGGGATGGGGATATGGAGACCGATTCATCCGATTCCGGTTTCCTGACCAGCCAAACCCCCCTGACAGCCCGTGCCGAAAAACTGATTGCCCAGAAAAAATGGGAGGAGGCTGAAAAACTCTACCGGGAGGAACTGGCCAAAAAGCCATCCTCCGAACTGTTCAACGACTTGGGGATGCTGTATCGGAAAAAGAAGGATGCCCACCAGGCCCTTAAAACCTTTGGGGAGGCGTTAAAACACAAACCGGTGTTTTTGCAGGCCTACTTTAACCGGGCCGCCCTGCTGGCCAAACTGGACCGGGAAAAAGAGGCCCTGGATGATTACCGCACCCTAATCCACAAAAACCCCAACCATTACGAGGCCCATTACAACCTGGGGGTGCTGCTCATCCGCCAAAAGCAATTCCCACAGGCCGTAGAGGTGTTTAAACGGGCAGCCTCTTTGGCGGGAGGCTCCCGCAAAGCAAAAACCCTGTACAACCTGGGGTTTGTCTACCGCAAGCAGGGGGATGCGGCCAAGGCCCGAGAAGCCTACACCCAATCCATCCGAATCCGGCCGGAATATCTAAAACCCCGGTTCGGTCTGGCCGCCCTGGAGCCGGATTCCCTGGCCGGGCAGAAAAAAGCGTTGGCCTATTTAAAGGATGCCCTGCGGCTTAAGCCGGGGCATGCCCCCACCTATTTCCGCATCGGCAACGCCCAAAACAAATTGGGCAACCCCGAGGCAGCCGTTCAGGCTTACCGCAAAGCCATCCAGTTCAAACCATCTTACCGCAAAGCCCGCTACAACCTGGGTTTGATTTTGGTAAACCAGGAAAAATGGAAGGGAGCCAGGACCCAATTTGACTGGTTGGCCAAAAAGGACCCTGAGGATGGAAAAGTGTTTTTCAATCTGGGGCGGATCGCCTACGGGGAAAACAAAGGGGAGGAATCCCTGACCCATTACCGAAAGGCCTTGGAACTGACCCAGGGAAACTTCCCGGAAGCTCACCTGAACATGGGGTTGGTGTATAACTCCCTGGGAAAATACAAAAAAGCGGTGGAATCGTACCGGACGGCCATCCGCCAAAACCCCCGTTACGGATTGGCCTGGTACAACCTGGGAATATCCTACGAGGACCAAAAATTGTGGAAACAGGCCCGCAAGGCACTGAGCGCCGCCGTTAAAAATGAGCCCGGTCTGGATAAAGGCTGGTATCACCTGGGGCTGGTGACCGCCCGTGAAGGCCATGCGGAAAAAGCCATTGACCCGCTGAAAAAAGCCATTCAACTGCGGCGGGAATACCCAGAGGCAGAACTGCAATTGGGGATTCAATTGGAAATTCTGGGGCGGTTTCCAGAGGCCGGGGAGGTGTTGGACCGTCTGGTGGACCGGGATGACACCTATTCCCAAGCCTGGCTTCACCTGGGTCATGCCCGAATGGGGGCGGGCCAATTGAAAGACGCCATCCGGGCCTACCGGAAATCCCTGGAACTGGACCCGGATAACCCCGCGGTGTACACGGCGCTTTCAGGGGCCTTGGTCCGGGATGGGGATTCGGCGGAAGCGGTGGATTTGATGGAACACGCGGTAAATATAGAAAGCGGCAACGCCAGGCTGAGGCTGGCTTTGGGCCGGGCGTACATCGCAGACGGCAAAAAATCCAAAGCCCTTGAGGAACTGCGCAAAGGCCGGATTCTTCAGCCGGAAAATCAGGAGATTCAAAAGGAGTTGTCGGCCTTGGAATCCTCCAAACCCTAAACCCTTGATTTGAAAAATACAATGAACGCACAATCTGGCGCCCCCCGGTTGTTTTTTGGCAAAACAGCAACGGTGTTCCTGGCGTTGACCGTCAGCGCCTCCCCT
>JAOUFO010000319.1 GCA_029858165.1 Deltaproteobacteria bacterium
TGGAGGCGCAAGCCGACAAGCAGGGGCCAGTGCTGATTGCCGGACAGGAACCCAATAAAGAAAAGCGGCGCAAGCCCGGCCAAAGAGGCCTCACCCCGCCCGCCTGACGGCGGGCCGCCCCTCTCCTGGGGGAGAGGGGCAAACCTCTACACTTGCTTTTGAATCAGCAAACCGCCAAACCGCACAACCAAAACCCAGTTTGTTTCAGCCCAAACATCCTGTCACACCCTTCCCCCTCGCCCCCAGGAGAGGGGGTGGCGCATAATGCGCCGGGGGTGAGGCCCGCAGTGCCCTACCAGCATGGAGGCACAGCCTCCGTGTGGTTGGGGCGGGGTCGGTGCCTTTCTATGGGGTCAGCCAATCATTCAGCACGGCCCACAATTCCTGCCTGCCCAGGGGTTGCTTGACCGAATGGGAAATCAGAGGCCGGGGGGAGGTGAAGGCTTGTTCCAGCATCAGGTTTTGGGCGGCCAGCCGGGTGCGGGGCAGCTTGTCGGCTTTGGAGGCCACCATCACCAACGGAACGTTGTAATGGTCCAACCAGGCCTTCATTTGCAGGTCCAAGGGGCTGGGGGGATGGCGGCAATCCACAATCATCACCACCCCTTTCAGGTTTGGCCGGTTTTTCAGGTAGGTTTCAATCAGGGATTCCCACCCCTGGCGCACCACTTTGGATGCTTTGGAATACCCATAGCCGGGCAGGTCCACCAGCCGAAAAGTGTCATTGATCAGAAAAAAATTGATTTCGCTGGTCTTGCCGGGGGTGGAACTGGTTTTCACCAACCCTTTGCGGTTGAGCAGGGCGTTGATCAGGCTGGATTTCCCCACGTTGGATTTGCCCGCGAAAGCCACTTCCGGTACAACTGATGGAGGAAACTGGGACGGCTGGGCCGCCCCCAGCAGAAACACGGCGCTGTTGATTTTCATACCCTGTGGGGGGATTCAGGCTTTAAAGTAAAAGAACGCCTCCGCAAAATGGAGGCCGGTTCATGGGGGGCGTTGTCGGTCCGGGGGGGGCTGTTTCAAACCAACCTGCCGGGCCGTCAACTGCCCGGTGGTTCACTTATAACAGATGGCCGACACGGATGAAACCTTCCCACCGGGATCACAAGGACCAGGCCCCCCGTTCCGTATCGGTTGCCCTGGTGACCATCAGCGACACCCGTGACGAGGCCGCCGATACCAGCGGCAGGTTGATCAAGGATATGCTGAAAGAGGCGGGCCATGGGGTGAATCAAACCCACATTGTTCCTGATGATCCCTCCCGGATATCCCGGTTGTTGGAGGAACTGCTGGCTTCCTCTTCTCTCCAGGCGGTCATCCTCAACGGGGGCACCGGCATATCCCACCGGGATGTGACTTTTGATGTGATCAATGGAATACTGGAAAAACCTCTGCCGGGGTTTGGGGAATTGTTTCGGGCCTTAAGCTACCAGGAAATCGGATCCGCCGCCATGCTCAGCCGGGCCACGGCAGGCGTGCGGGGGGGCAAGGTTTTGTTTTCCATCCCCGGCTCCCGCGGGGCGGTCCGGCTGGCCATGGAAAAACTGATATTGCCCGAATTGGGCCATATTGTTTACGAATTGAATAAACAAAAAGCGGAAGTTAAAGCGGAATGACCCTAGAGTTGGACAAAACCCCGCAACAGGTCCGGGAACGGAAAAAAAACCGGGAGGATTCCTCTGTCCTGACTCTGCCGGATGAATCCGATCAGATTATCCTGGACCTGAAAACCCGCCTGTCCTCCCTGCAACAACAATTGGCCAAGGCCAAAGGAGCCCATGTGGAAGGGTCCCCGGCAACAGGCGCACCGCCTCAAAGGGACCCGGGGGGAGAATCCGCTCCATTGTCTGAAACCCGGGAGGCCGAGGCCCGGTTTCACAAGAAGCTTGCCCCGGGGCTGACCGCCCGGCTGGCCGATCCGGCCCGGGATCTGACCGCCCGGCTGGAACGGCTGATCACCCAGGTAAGCGACCCTGAATTAAAAGGAGAGCTGGAAAAATGCCGCCAAACGGCCTTTTTTCTGTTTGACACCTTTCAACAGATCACCAAAAACCACCGGCTGCTGACCGAATCCCTTAGCCTGAAACTGGAGCGCGTGACTCCCCAGGCCCTGGGGGAGGCACTGGTGAAGGAACTCAAAGAGGCCGGTCTGGAGGCCGGGGTGGAGTTGTCCCCCAACCTGCCGCAGACATTGGAGATTGTTCCCCGTGCGGCGGCCACCCTGGCCCGCATCCTTTCCAAAGTGGCTTCTGAACTGGCCGGGGAGGGGCTGAAGGTGGGGGTGGCGCCGGGTGCCGGGGCGCCGGGCTGGCTGGAGCTTTCCATCCAATGCAAATGGGATTGGTCCACTCTGGCGGGGGGGGGCAAGGATGTCTCCACGGTGGTGTTTAAACCCGGAGTGACCGCCAATGCCGTGGTGGATTGGCTGTATGTGGAAAAAATTCTGGAACTGCAACAAGGGGAAATCTCCTTTAACCGTTCCCAAGGCATGGCCGGGGGGTTTCTGGTCCGGCTTCCCATAAAAGAGGCCGGGTCCGCCAAAGTCTGACCCAAGGGTTGGCGGGCGTTTTCAACATTTTAAAACATTTCATCTTTTTAAAAAACAAGGGACCTTTGCTGACCCGCTATCTTAAAAACATGTTGCGCCGTTGGCTGTACAACTTTTGGGGGGGCAAGGACCTGTTTCAGGTTTTGGCCCGGCTTAGCCGCCAGGTGTGGGGATACAAAGGGGCCATGGCGGTGGCGTTGGTATGCATGGTGGGGTACAAC
>JAOUFO010000320.1 GCA_029858165.1 Deltaproteobacteria bacterium
CGCCGGGAAACGGTGTGGTTGTTTTCCAAAGGGGACGACCTGCCGTTGAGCCGGAATTTTTCCAGCGGAGAGTTTGCCTGCCATTGCGGGGACCGGGGATGCCACATGACGCTGATCCATCCGAAATTGGTGGAAACCCTGCAAACCTTAAGAGACCGTATGGCCCGGCCATTGGTGCTGACCAGCGGGTTTCGTTGCAAAACCTACAACCGGGTGGTGGGGGGGCGGGTGCGTTCTTTCCATACCCGTGGAATGGCGGCGGATGTGGTGTGTGCCAGCCTGGAGGATGTGGCCGAATTGTCGGCCATGGCCCTGGAAATCCCCTGGGTGGGGGCGGTGGGAAGGTACCCGGCCCGGTTTTTTGTGCATGTGGATGTACGGCCCCGGGATGGAGCGGGCCAGTCGGAAACATGGATTGCTTGAGGGGGGAGGGCCGCCCTGATGATTTTTCGGAGGGGGGGCGGCTGCTGGATTGTCTTCATTGGCCATCACCCCCCCCAACCCGCGGACCGGCCCTGGAAGGGGGGGACTGTTGCTCCGGGCCTTTTCATCTGAAGGAAACAGGGGGTTATGAGCACCATCCAAACCAACACGGAACCAAAAAAAAACAAACCGAAGCCATCCAAAACAGAGAAACCGGCTCAGAAGAAAGAAACGCCACCCGATGAGGGCCGTTTGTCAAAAACCTGTCTTCCGACCGGGGCGACTTCAAAGATTGCCAGGGATAAACACCTTATCCAGATGGAAACCCTGGCTCAGGCCGGGCTGACCCTGGATGAGATTTTGGCCCACGACAACTGGACCGACCCGCCTCCGGCCCTCCTTCAGGCCATGGAGGAGGCGGTGCGGCGGGGGCGCCTCCTGGGAGCGGCGGCCATCAAGCGGGTGCGTCATCAAGCCGCTTTAAACGGCAACACCAGCGCCCAGGCGCATCAATTGGCCTTGCTGACCGCGGAGGACGAACCGGGGGGGGTGACGGTGGAACGGGTGATCCTCCATGGGGAAGCATAAAAAACTGCGCATCGGCCTGTATCCCCATCAGGCGGAGGTGTTTGATAGCCCCCAGCGCCATGTGGTGTATGTCAAAGGGCGCCGGGCGGGGGGCACCCGGGGAGCGGCTCACCGGCTGATGGAATTGGCCCACCGGCCGCCGGTTACCCGCCATCTGTGGGTGGATACCGCTTTTCACAATATAGAAAAATATGTTCAAAGATATTTTATCCCGTCCCTGGGCGGCACCAAATATATCTGGCGCAAATCCAGCCATGTGCTGCGGTTTGAGGGAGGCTCCTATTGCGATTTCGCCTCGGCGGAACGGCCAGAGAACATGGAAGGGTTCGGCTATGACTGCATCTGGGTCAACGAAGCGGGAATTCTGCTGAAAAACGAGGCCCTGTACTGGCAAAGCCTGATGCCCATGGTGCTGGAATCCCCCAAGGCCCAGTTGTTTTTTTTCGGCGCGCCCAAAGGGCCGGGGCTGTTCCAGGCCATGTACCAATGGGGGCAGGACCCGGAGCGGCCCGATTGGCGCAGCGTCCGCCATTCATCCCACATCAATCCGGGGATCAACCGGCAGGAACTGGACCGCCAGCGGCTGTGTATGCCGGAAAGAGAATACCGCCAGGAAATTCTGGCCGAGTTTGTGGAGCAGGAAGGGGCGGTGTTCAAAGGGGTGGATAAAATCGCCATCGCCCAGCCGGAGCCGTGTCCGGTTCCCTCGGCCCCTTATGTGCTGGGGGTGGACCTGGCCCGCTATGGGGATTACACCGTCATCTGGGTGGGCCGCACCGATACCCGCGAGGCGGTGTATTGCGAAAGGCTGCATCAAACCCCCTGGAAGGAACAGGTGGCCCGGATCAGCATGCTGGCGGCCCGTTATGGCCATGGCCAGGTGTTTGTGGATGCCACCGGGGTGGGGGACCCGGTGGCTGAGGACCTGCGGGCCTCCGGTCTGGCCGTGGAGGCGGTGGTGCTGGGAACGGCAAGCAAACGGCAGTTGATAGACCATCTGGCTGTTTCCATAGAACAGGAAAGGGTGCGCATGGTGCCCCACAGCCAGACCTTGAAGGAACTGGCGGCTTTTCAGTTTACCCGGCTGCCTTCAGGAGGTGTGCGTTCCTCCGCTTCCGGCGGGGGACATGATGATTGTGTCATTGCTCTGGCCCTGTGTGTGTGGGGGATGTGGGCATGGAGTGGCGGATTTATAACCGGTCAACGAATGGTGTCCAGTGAAACCGATTGGTAACTTGTTCAACCGGGTGAAGGGGGCGGCCCAGGTTCTGGGGTTCGGGTCGGCGGCCCCCCCTTCCCCCAAAAAGGAAGTGTATCCATCCCAGGGGGATATTGCCTGGGCTGACGGTTCGTTTTTTGGCCGCCAGCCCATGGAGAAATGGAACCCGGATGATTTGATCGCCCGGCGGGGATACGGGGTGCTGCGCAAAATGGTCCAGGATGATCAAATCCGGGCCTTGTTGCGGTTGAAAACCGCCATGATCACCTCCCGCGGATACCATTTCAGCCACAGCCAAACTTCCGCACCCCATCAGGAATGCGCCCGGTTTTTTGAGTTCATGGTTTCCCGGTTGTTGGAAGGCTCTTTTTCCAGCGCCCTGGCCCAGATGTTGTCCAGCCAGACCGCCGGGTTCAGCGTGACGGAAAAAATCTACACCCCCTGCGATTGGCAGGGGCGCACCCTGTGGGGAGTGAACCGTCTGAAAACCAGACCGGCCTCCACCTTTGTGTTTGAAACCGATCCTCATGGCA
>JAOUFO010000321.1 GCA_029858165.1 Deltaproteobacteria bacterium
CATCCATTCTTTTCATTCATATTCAATACAATGAAACCCATATCCGTTTTATTTGTAGATGATGAAGAAGACATCCGGTATACCTTCCGGGACCGTTTTGAGGGCCGATTCGGCATTTTCACAGCCGGCAACGGCCTGGAAGCCCTTGATATTCTGGGGGGCAACGAAAGCATCCATGTGGTGGTGACAGACATTCGGATGCCGGATATGAATGGATTGGAACTGATCCGCAAAGCCAGGGTGTTGGACCCGGATATCGGGTTTATCGTGGTCAGCGGCCATGCGGATTCGGAAGACATCATTGAAGCCTTGAAGGTCGGGGCCAGGAGCTTCTTAAGAAAACCTTATGACTTTTCTGTTTTAGAGGAAAACATCCTCACGGAAGCCCGCCGGTATAAAATCATCCAGGAAGAGAAAAAAGAGCGGGACCGGGAAAGAGCGATTGACCAGTTTCTGACTTCCATTGATAAAATCACCTACAAACTTCCCAACGACCTTGTCTGGGTCAACCATCTTTCCTTCCGGTTGGTGCGCAACATGGTATCCGTGGGTTTGTGCCCGGAGGATTCCATGGCCAATATTGCCTTGGGGATTATAGAAATCATCACCAACGCCATAGAACACGGAAATCTGGCCATCACCGGCAATGAAAAAATTGAATTGAAAAGCCAGGGGGAAAATCACTTCTTCAATGAGATACAACGCCGGACATCCATGAAGCCCTATATGGACCGGGTGGTCCATATCACCGCCACCATCCGGGAGGAAAAAGCGGTCATCCAGGTAGAAGATGAAGGGAGCGGCTTTGATGTCAATTCCCTGCTGGACCCAACCTCCCCTGAAAACCTATTCACCACCAGCGGCCGGGGAATTCTGCTGGCCCGCACCTTTTTGGACCAGGTGACTTACAACGCCAAGGGAAACGCCGTCACCCTGGTTCTGCTGCCTAAATAATCCAAACAAAACCTCCGCGACATGACCGCGCCTCCTTATCTTTTGGGGCCGATTCAGGATTCAGGCCCACCCCGTCCGGTTTCCGCGAAGACTCCCCTGGCTGCGGCACGGGCCAAAACTGAAAAAGACGCATGAACCTGGAAGCACTCCAATCCGGCCGGTCTCCCCACCTGCTGCTGCGGGCCGTGGTGGGCAGCCGGGCCTACGGCACTGCCCGGCCGGACAGCGACCTGGACATCCGCGGGGTGTTTGCCCTGCCGGGCCAAGCCCATCTGGCCCTGGAACCGCCGCCGGAGCAACTGGCAGACGCCAAGAACGATGTGGTCTTCTACTCCCTCAAGCGGTGTTTGGATTTGTTGGCCCAGGCCAACCCCAACATGCTGGAGTTGCTGTTTCTGCCGGAAGACTGTGTGGAATACCGCTCGCCCCTGTTGGCGCCGCTGTGGGAGAACCGGGCCCTGTTCATCACCCGGCGGGCCTATGACTCCCATGTGGGGTACGCCCGGGCCCAGGTGAAAAAGGCGCGGGGACAAAACAAATGGGTGAACAACCCCCAGCCGGAGGTGCCGCCCGCCAGGGAGGATTTCTGCTGGGTCATTCCCCCCGCCACGGGGCCTGCCACATAGGCAACCAAAGCCCCTTTTGCTCCTTTGAGGGGTCCTTTATGCAACGCCCTCCCGTTTTCCCCTGGGTGATCAATGATTTCATGACCGTACCCACTGATAAACCCGGCGGCAGCCCCGGCGCAAATAAGACATACAGACGCTATCGCCACAAAAGCAGCCACGGCCGCAACATCCACCAGGGCTTTCTGGAAATTGGGGTCCTGAAACTGCTGATGCAACTTATCGGCAAATTGAGAAAACACGCCTCCAACACCACCGCCGCCGCCCCCCCCACTGCCTCCGCCACCGCAGATATAACCCAGCCCACAGGCAGGGATGCCATTAACAGGGTCAATGATGATGATGACTACCGGAGGAAGCCAACCCCCACCCCCACAAAAAATACAATGCCCGGTGGGATCAGTGAAATTCACCGGATTGTTAACCACATACGAATACCGGTTGTGGTTTTGCAAATCGTCAAATTGCGGCACCACCGTATCGCCGCTGATGAACCTGCCGATACTCGGATCGTAATACCGGGCGTTGTAAAACATCAAGCCCGTTTCCTTGTCCCGTTCCTGGCCGGTGAAATCAAACACCACGTCCAGGTCCCCGGTGGAATGGGCCAGGTCAATTTCTCCATAAGGAAGATACAAAATCCGTGTCGCCTCCTGCCCGCGGCCATCGGTCACCACATTGGTGGAGCCTATCTGGTTGGCATGATAAAACCAGGTGCCTATGGGTTGTTCTTCGGGGTCTCCGTCCCGGACGTGCTGAAGCGATCCAAAGTAAGGCAGTTCGCTCCAGCTGTTTAAGGCCTCCTTGCTGCTCAGTTGCTGGCTGGCTTCCTGGTTTTTGGAGGAACAGCTGGTGGTGAGGAACACCATAAACACCAGGCCGGCCAAGGCCCGTGAACCCATTCCAAAGCGGCTGACGTGGCCCTCAGCGGCCTGTTGACGTCCCATCAACCACAACCCGGCCATCAACAGCAAACTGGCCAGCCAGCCCAACAACACAGGACCGCCCTGCTTCCATTGAGGCAAATTCACCACCCCCATGGCCAGCCCATACACCTTGGCCCCCAACCCCAACGCGGTTTCAATCCACACCCCCGCGTGGGGGGTGTCGCTCACGGCGGTGAGACAGAGCGGTAATTCTATTGTTTCAATCCACACCCCCGCGTGGGGGGTGACAGTCG
>JAOUFO010000031.1 GCA_029858165.1 Deltaproteobacteria bacterium
GGACAGAACCCAAAAGAAAGGCGGTGAACCCCGCCCCAAAGAAAATGGAGAACCGGGTGGAATATAGGGGAGGGTCAGGTGCGGGTGTTGCTGTAGGTGCGGAGTTTTTGAGTGACCAGCAGTGCGATTTTACGGAACAATTTCAGGGCCAGCAGATCATTGACATCTTTGAAAATCTCGTTGTGAATTTCCATCACCATGCATTCGCTGGCTGTAACGGCATGGGCGGACCGGGGTTCAGAATCCACCACCGCCATTTCTCCAAAACATTCTCCGGGACCACAGGTGGCCATCAGTTCCTGGTTGCCTTCCCGTTCTTTGACGATGTTCACCTTGCCCGCCAGCAACAGATACATCCGGTCCCCTTTTTCTCCCTGGCGGATCACATATTCCCCCTCCCGGTACTTGCGGGTGTGGCACATTTTCAACAGCCTCACCAGTTCCACATCAGAAAACCCGGAAAAAAACTGGATGCGCCGGACTTTGTCCAGGGTGTCCTTGTAGTTGGTGGAAATCCGCCCCATGGAATCCCGGATGGCTTTTTCCAGGGAGTTCATGTCAAAGGGGCGCTCTAAAAAGCTTTGGTACCCTGCTTCAATCCCCTTGCGGCGGACCTCCACATCCAGGTCTGTGCCCATCAACACCAGCCCCGAGGTGGCCCCCGTGGGATGGGATTTGATCAGCTTGGCCAACCCGAAAACATCGGCATCCGGCAAATTGGCATCTATCATCACCACATTGAACGGGATTTCATCCAAAGCCTGGGTTAAACCCACCGGGTTCCCTTTTTCCCTGACCTCCTCCACAAAATTCAAGGTACGCAGAGCGGTTTTCAAAAATGCCCGGCTTTCCTGGAAGAAGTCCATCACCAGGACTTTCATTCTGGGAACAGGTCGTTGCGGCTTTTTAAGCAGTAGGGCACCGCCAGGAGAAAGCATGCTTTGTCTTTTGGCTAAAGGGTGGCACTCCCCCGGGTTCACCCATGGGAGATATTATTCATCCTGATTGATGTTCTGCTTGTAATACACCAGCAGGGCATCCGGCCAGAGAGATTGAAAATACCCGATGACTGATCGTATATCCTCATCGGTCATTTTCCCGCTCCATCCCCGCATGGTAGAATCGGGAGCCGGAGAGCCATCCTTGATGACAGAAAACAAATCCGATTCTTTGTGATGCCATGCATGACCGGTTCCATTCAGGGCAGGGGCCAGATATTTTCCATCGGCATCCATCCCCCCTTTGGGGGATTTGATATCCTGACCAACCCCTTTTTCCCCATGACAAATCTGGCAGTTCTGTTCATATAACCGCTTTCCCAGAGCAAGGGTTTCCGGTGAGGCACGGTACTTGGCTCCGTCCGGAGTGGTGTTCATGGCCCAAAGGATGGCACCCACCCCCAAGCCCAAGGTGACCATGGCGAGGATCACCAGTTTCAAATTGTTTTTTTCCAGAAGGTCCGGCATTTTACCCGAACTTCCTTTGCCTTTTTCTTTTTTCGCCATGCCTGTTGAGATTCCTTTGGTTGAAGATGATTCTGGCCTACCCCTGGAGCAGCACTGCCGCATCATTTGGGATAACCCACGTGCCCCCGCCCGGATGACCCTGTGCCGCCTGAAAAGCAGGAAAACAACTTTTGCGCACCACCCTATAGATTTACCCCCTAACCCCCCGGCTGGCAATACGCTAAATCTACTCAATCGGAATCAACCCAACAGTCGGGGGGAGACCAACCCCTGTCGGGGAATGATCGGACCAGCAAATAGGGGACGCAGAGGCGGGATATGAGGGCGGGGTTCACCGCCTTTCTTTTTTGGGGTTTTTTGTCCGGCAACCAGCACCGGCGTTTATTTGTCGCCTACGAGTCCAAATCACTTAGCCGGGCTGGTTGCACTTCTTTTGTGTCCTGTCCAGCAGTTAGCACCGGCACGGGCCTTGCGGCCCTTTTGGCCGGGCTAACTGCCTTTCTTTTTTGGGGTTATTGTTTCATCATGGTTTGGAGGCTGACGCCCCGCCAGCCGTCGCCCGGAGAAAACTTGGGGGCAGGGTTGGCAGCCGCCCCCATGGTAAAGTTGCGGATCCCCAGCACCAGGGCCGACCGGTTGCCATCCGCCTGAATGCGGATTTTTTGGGGGATTTCCAGAGTCTGGTGTTGATACGGCACCCTGGTCCATCCTTTGTACACCACGCTCAAAATGGGATGACCGGGTTGCTCCCTGCGCCAATTGGTGGGAAACCCATTGGCCCCCATCGCAAACACATACCGGTTGTCCTTTTGGGTAAACACAACCTGTCCGCTGGATGTTTTGCCCCCACCTGCTTGGAAATCCCGTTTTTCCACCCGGCCGGTCATGGCCATTTTCAAATCATTGGGGGTGATATCCGCGGCCAGCAATTGAAGCCGGGCTTCAAGGGTGTTTTCTCCTTGAAAATACAGTTTGCGGGTATAATCGGCCACGGTCAGATTTTGGCCGGAAAGGTACACCTCAGCCGCCGAGGTTCCCGTAACCGGCATGATGATGCGGATCATCCACCCGTCATTTCCGTCGTTGCGGATATCCACATTGGCGGTCTCCCGTTTGCCCATCAACTGAACCAATATGGAGCCGGATGCCTGAAATGGAACCAGGGGGGATTCTATCAAAAAGTCTTGGTAGGGGGCCGGGGCATGGGGTTCAGGGCGGGTTGAGGCGCAACCCCCCGCCAACCCGGCCAGAAGGGGAAATATCCACCACAGGGGATATCTGAACATGGGGGGAAAGGAGATCATGACCCGCTGCCGGTTTTTCAGGTGATTGAAGAAGGCCGCCCGTCTGAGAAGGCTCCAATCTCCCCGACAATCCTCAAAATCGGAGAAAATGACACCCTGGCGGCCAATGGGCAGGGAATAAATATAAACAGACCGCATAAACCGGAATGCATCCACCGCTTTTAGTGGTGGGATTCCTCTTCCGGGGGGTCTTCCATGTATAATTTTTCCCAAACCAAAAAGGCGCCCATATAAACGGCAACAACCGCGAAAAACCCTGCCAGTACAGTAAACTCGTGCATAACTCCCCTTTTCAATGGAGGTTGTCTGAAATGGGCCACCCGGAGGTAAACCCCTTCATTATTTTCACTGCAACATGCCCCTTTTGAACCAAAGAGTCAAGACCCCCTCCCCAAAGAATCAAGCCCGCAACCCCCACCTTTTTTTTATCCTGGAATAAATCATCAGGGAAACCTTGGGATCACCAACCCGTCCCCCAAATTATTTTTAAACCCTTTCCATCAACGACGGCTTGACAAGCAACCCATGTTTTAAACTATAATACGGTTTGTGGGCTTAAAGCCCAGCCATCTTCCCCGATAGCTCAGTTGGTAGAGCGGGTGACTGTTAATCACTAGGTCGCAGGTTCAACCCCTGCTCGGGGAGCTTTCCGCTCCACCCTTCCTCTCTTTTGTTCAATTCCAGGTTTCCTCTCCCCTCAAGCCCCTCCTTGGTGTTCGTTGCCTCATTTTTCTCATCATTTCCCCTTGAAAAAAAACGAACGTTCGGTTTATTATGTGGATACATTGATCCTTCAGGAATTCCAAGGAGAACATCGTGCCTAAAATTAGTGCGGAGCAGGCAGAAGACCGCCGGGAGCGGATCATCCAGGCAGCCGTTGAATGTTTTTCCGCCAATGGGTTTCATGCCACCACCATGCGGGATATTTGCCGGGCGGCGGGGATGAGCAGCGGGGCGGTGTACGGATATTTTGGCGGGAAGGAGGATATCGTGGAGGCCATGGGCAACCAAACCCGCGGGCGCAATGAATCCGCCTTTCTTCAGGCGATGGGGAGGGAAAACACCGGGGAGGTGTTTGAGGAACTGCTGAAGGCGTTTTTTGAGCAGTTCAAACTCCCTGAGGGGATGCTGGGCACCCGGTTGGATATTCTGTTGCAGGCGGAAGCCCTGCGAAATCAAAAGTTGGAAGGGATTTTCAAAACCGGCTTCGGTCAGGCCCACCAATTCTTATGCCAGGTGGTAAAAAAAGGGCAGGCCCAAGGAGAACTCAACCCTGAATTGGATGTTGAATCGGCTGCGTTTGTGTTGATGGGGATGGTCCCGGCTTTGGGGCTGATGAAAACCTTTTTTCCCCGGTTGAATGTGGATGACTATATCCGGGTGGTGAAAGCCATGGTGGGGGGGGATTTTGCGGTGAAATCAGAAGGGGCCGGGCCAAAACCGGCAGGTTGAAGGGGGTCACAAACCGAAACGGAGGCTTTATGGAAAAGAGAGGGCAGAAATATGCGGGGGGAGGCTTTCAACATTTGCACAAAGGAATCCAGCACAAAGGAATCCGCCTGTGGGTTTGGCTGATCGCGGCTTTGGTGGCGTTGCCGGATGTATCCGCGGCCCTGGACCGGCGCAAGGACCAATTTCCCTCAGAGCCGGGATACATGTTTTTGCCTTTGCCGTATTCCATCCCAGGCCTCGGGCAGGGGTTTTTCTTTATCGGCTACGGGTCCAACCTGTTCGGCACCTACGCGGATGGCTATCTGGCGGTCATCACCGGGGATGCAGACGGCAAACTGGCGGGATTGAACGAAATTCATCTGTGGCCCAAAACCCTGCTGCTGGAAATATACGGAGAGGATATATCCCGGGCGACAGTAAACCAATACACCAAACGGGGGATGAGTTCCGGTAAAAAGGACTATCAGGTGTTTGAGGTGAACAAAGCCAACAGCCGGTATGGAAACCTGACCCTGACTTTGTTTGACCGCATGTTTGAACTATCCCATTTTGAACAACGGCAGGATGTGGCTTTGACCCGCATATTGGACCCGGAAGGCAACGAACTGCAAAAAATTGATCCCCCGGCTGAAATATCCTTCAAAAGCTCTCAATCCAAAATCCAGTTGGATTACACCGATGATTATTATGACCCCCGCGTGGGGGTGCGCCTGTGGGCGGCCCAATCCTATTCCCCGCGGCAAACGGCTAACGAACCCAGTTATTATGTGCTGGATAAATCCATCACCGGTTATATCCCGGTGGGGGCGTATTCCACCTGGTTGTTCAACCTGTTTGCTTCTGATGCGGTGGTCACCGAAAAAGGGGAAACCGATCCGGCCCGGCTGGCCGTCCTCAATCCGGCCAATTGCCCCCCGGCGGACCCCACCTGCCAAAACGCCATCGCCGCCAACACCTACGGCACCGCCACCAGCCTGGGGGGGCGGGAAAGATTGCAGGCCTATCCCCGGCAACGGTTTGTGGGTGCCCATTCCCGGTATTTCGGCACCGAGTTCCGATTGAACCTGACCGAGGAGTTCACTCCGTTTGACTATTTTATCTGGAAGGATGTGCGGACCGGAGTGCAGGTGGCTTTCTTCTACGAGCAAGGCTCCGTGGCGGACAAACCCGCCGAAATCGGCAAACACCCCCGTTCCTCCACCGGCATCGGCCTGCGGATGGTCACCGCCTCCGGCGCCGTTTATCGGGCCGATTTGGCAGGGGGGGATGAGGGGATTTTGCCCACCATCATCGTAAACTACCCCTATTGATAGCTGCCACAACACAAGGTGGGTGTGGGGTTGGCCCCAGAGGAAGTACCCCTGGGGGAAAAGTGCGGATATGCTGGCCATGGTGGATGGTTTTGGGTAGATTTTAAGGTCTATAAGGATGGAATCCCACCCGCGTTTTCCATCCACCTGCCCCTCCGTATCTTTTTTTGGTAAAACCCGCCCATGACGCCGCCGATCCCCCTGCCGAAATTCCTGCCAAGAAGGCCGCCCGTGACCCCTAAAGTTTGGAACCCCCTCATCCCCGGAATGAGAGTGCTGGTTTGGCTGCTAATCCTCTTTTTGGCGGCATCTGTTTCGCCAGCCGTATCGCCGGTCCTGGCCCAGGAAACCAACAAAGCCAAAGCCGAGGAGGCCTATCAAAAAGGGATGGCCCTGCAAAAAAAACACCGGACCCCGGAGGCGATGACGGCCTATCAGGAAGCCCTGACCCTAAACCCCTACCATGCACGGGCACATTATGAAATCGGCTGGAGCCATTGGGTGTTGGGGGAATGGAAAGAGGTGGTGCGCCATTTTGAAATCGCCCAACAGCTAAAGGCCGATGTGCCCGAACTGGCCGTGTACCTTCAAAAAGCAAAAGACAACCTTCATGGCCGCCTGGCCCCCCTGGTTCACCCTTCCATGGCCCTGCGGGCAACCGGCCCGGCGGGGAAAAAACCGGCGGACGGGGGCAAGGGTCTGACCCTGCAACTGACAGCCCGGTTTCAAAACTACAACCCCGCCCCGGAGTCTCCCACCGACCGGTTTGACCCCTATGTGGCCTCCCCCAAATCCGCCTGGTTTTCCCCCGATGGGCGCAGGGTGTATGTCAACGCCCTGGAAGGGTTTGTGACCCTGGTGTTTGATGGCCGCACCCTAAAACGGCTGGGGATGATCTCCCATCAGTTCGGTCCCCCGGAAGCCCCCCTGTTTGCCGCCAACGGCCCCCACCTCCATTGGGGCGGCTCGCCCCCGGACCACAGCGGGGCCGCCTTTAACCGGTTTTCCGGCAAGCCGGTGGAATTCGCCCACACCCACGGGGGGCGGTATTTGTGGATTTCCTATTACCGGCGGGATTGGGACGGGTTAAGCCAAAGCGCATCGGCGGTGGCCATTGTGGATACGAAAACCGATACCATCGTGCGGGTGATGGATACGGGGCTGATTCCCAAATGGATGGCGGTTTCTCCCGATGGGCGCTATCTGGCAGTGATTCACTGGGGGGACAACACCGTGGGGCTGGTGGATATCCGGGGGGATGACCCGGCCAAGTTCAGCCACGAAGGATTGATTGTGGTGGAACACCGGCTGACCTTGAAGCCGGGGGCCAAGGTCAACCGGGACCATGTATGCGGGTTTTGTTTGCGGGGAGCGGTGTTTACGGCGGACAGCCGTCATTTGCTGGTGGCCCGCATGGGGGGCGGCGGCATTGCCGTGTTGGATGTGGAAGGCCGCAAGCTGGTGGCCACCGTGTTCGGGATGCCCCCCACCCCGCGCCATTTGGTGCTTTCTCCCGATGGGCAAACCCTGTATGTGGGGTCCAATTCCAGCGGCTATGTATCGGCGTACCGCACCCAGGAGCTGTTGGATGCGGCCCAACGCCGCCAACACGACCTGGAGCCTTTGCGGAAAACCCATGTGGGGGTGGGGGCGCGCACCATCGGGTTGTCACCGGATGGCCGCTGGGTATATGCCGCGGTAAACCTGGAAAGCAAGGTGGTGGTGCTGGAAGCCAAAACCCTGGCCAAATGGCTGGAAATCCCCGCCGACTCTTTCCCTGTGGGGCTGGATGTGTCTCCCGATCACCGGCAGGTGTGGGTTACCTCCCAGGGGCGGGACCTCCGGGGGGGGAATTCTCTGGCCATCTACACCGTCGCCGAAGAGTAAGCGGCAGACTCTTTTGAGCAGGGCCGCAAGCCGCGGTTTTACAAAGCAAACCTTTCGGCGAATATCCGGCAGGCCGGTTGGATGGGGTGTTGATGTTTGGCAAAGTCAGCGGGGAATGAGGCCAGTTGCCTGACTAAAGATCGCGGGGAATCCCTGGGCGGCGGAAAGGCCTCCAAGAAGGCCTGCGGAAAGGGGGCTGTGATGGGAAGGATGCAGGTGAAGTTGCGGCGTGGGAAGTTTTCGGCCCGTAAGGCGATTGCAGGGGAGGCGTGATCTGGTTTGCCGCCCCCCCTGAAAGAATCAGCGTTCCATCCGCTCCCGCTCACGGCGGGCTTCTTTTTTGCGCATTTTTTCCGCCTGGGCCCGCTTCAGCCGCTTGGCCATGGAAGGTTTGATGAAAAACTTGCGGCGGGAGAGTTCCTTAAACAATCCTTCCTTGATCAGTTTGCGCTTAAGGTCCCGGATGGCCCGGTCTACCTGGTCGTTGTTTACTTTAACTTCAATCATCGGACGGCTTTCTGTGTGTGCTGTTGATTGTTGGAGGTTGATTGTGGATTTTGTAAAAAACTCAGATATTGCAAAAAACAGACTGAAAAATTGAATTTGTTCGGTCAATCCCCGCTTTCTGGCCCAGGCCGACCATTCATCTTTCAAAACAGAACTTTCGCCCCGTTTTCCAGGGTTTCTGCTTTTCAAGAGACACGGTTTTTTATGAAGGATTGAACCGGAACACTCTTTTTAGCACACCCCCGGAGCGAAAACAAGCCTGTGCCGCAGGGTTATCCTTGCCTGATGGGAAGCCATCCGCTAATAATAATGGATTCATGCCGGACGATTGAATCCGCAGGGGCCGCCGCCGGTGTTTCCACGGGACGGTGTTTCCACATAACCCTGGTGTTTCAACCACCCACAGCCGGGCGACCCTCAAAGGGCGCCCTTTATTTATCATCAGCACCCTATCCATTATTGGCAAAACAGATGCTTGAATCGTTGGACAGCCTTCAAAAAGAGGCCATGGAATCCCTGGACCGCGTGGCCGGATTGGAAGAACTTCCGGTGTGGTACCGGGAATGGCTGGGCCGCAAAGGGCGGGTGACGGACCTTTCCCGGGGGCTGGGGGGGCTTTCTCCTGAGGAGCGGCCCCAGGCCGGTCAGAGGATCAACCAGATCAAACAAGGGTTGGAACAAGCCTTTGAGGCTCATCAGCAGGCCATTGAAAACCGGGCCTTGGAGGCCTCGCTGGGGTCCGAGGCGTTGGACATCACCCTGCCGGGCCGTCCCCTGGCCCCCGGCCATCTGCACCTGACCACCCAGACCTTGCGCCGCCTGCGCCAGATTTTTGCCGAAATGGGGTTTCAGGTGTTTGAAACCCCGGAGGTGGAAACCGATGAAATGAATTTTGAAATGCTGAACATCCCCCCCTACCACCCGGCCCGGGATATGTGGGATACCTTTTGGGTCAACGACCAGGTTGTATTGCGCACCCACACCTCTCCGGGGCAGATCCGTTGCATGCGCCAATCCAAGGGGCAGCCCATCCGGGTGATTCTGCCCGGCAAGTGCTACCGGTATGAAGCCATCACCCCCCGTTCGGAACATCAGTTTTTTCAGATGGAAGGGCTGGTGGTGGGCCACAGCATCCGCATGACGGACCTTATCGGCACCATCCGGGATTTCATCCGCAAAATGTACGGCGAATCCCGCAAACTGCGCATCCGGGGCAGTTACTTTCCGTTCACCGAACCCAGCATAGAGGTGGATATGGACTGCATGTTGTGCCGGGGCAAAGGGTGCCGGGTTTGCAAACACACCGGCTGGCTGGAGGTGGGGGGGGCAGGGATGGTCCATCCGGTGGTGCTGCAAAACGGCGGCTATGACCCGGAGGAATGGAGTGGATTCGCCTTTGGCATGGGGGTGGAGCGGCCTGCAATGCTGCATCACCGCATAGAAGACATTCGCTTTTTTTACGGCAACGACCTGCGGTTCCTGCGCCAGTTTTAACAGCCCCAACCCCCCGGTTTCTGATTTAACCCGGATTTTCAAATGGGAATGGGAAGATAAAGAACATTCAGGTTCAGCCCAGGTTCCCAACCAACTTCAACCAGTCGGATGACCCCCATGGCTTTGCGTGTACCCTTAAAATGGCTTCAGGATTATGTGGATGTGGTGCTTTCTCCCCAGGAACTGGCCGAGCGGCTGACGGTGGCGGGGCTTGAGGTGGAATCGGTCACCTCCATCGGGGCGGATTGGGACCGGGATACCCTGGTGGTGGGGGAGGTGAAATCTGTGGCTCCGCATCCGGATGCGGACCGGTTGTGCCTGGTGACGGTGGACCGCGTCCAACAGGACCGCCAAAGTGCGGACCCGTCGGCGGCTCTCATCACGGTGGTCACCGGCGCCCCCAATCTGGTGGCGTTTGTCAAAACCCCCCTGCCCTCCCAACCCTTAAAGGTGGCCCTGGCCCTGGTGGGGGCGGAAGTGATAGACGGCCATTCTGATGACGGCCGCAAAATCAAACTGAAACCGGCCAAACTGCGGGGAGTACCCTCTGAGGGAATGGTGTGTTCCGAATACGAACTGGGATTGAGCCAGGAACACGAAGGCATTTTGTTTTTGCCCCCGGATGCCCCCACCGGCACCCCCCTGGCCGATTACCTGGGGGATAGTGTGTTGGAATTTGATATAAAGGGAGGGTTTGCCCACCTGCAAAGCATTTTTGGCATCGCCCGAGAGGTGGCCGCCCTGACCGGCCAGTCCTTGCGCCGGGAGGTGATGGAACACGCCGCCGGAATCCAAACCACCCCCGCCCCCGGATTTGTGAAGCTGCAAATAGAAGACCCCGCCCTGTGCCCCCGGTATGTGGCGGTGCTGGTGGAAGGCATCCAAATGGGGCCTTCCCCGTTTTGGATGCAGCAGCGGATTCTCCGGGCCGGGATGCGACCCATCAATGCCGTGGTGGACATCACCAATTATGTGATGCTGGAGCTGGGTCAGCCCCTGCACGCCTTTGACCTCCAGAAATTGCGGCCCCAGGGGGGGGACAAACTCCCTCTGGTCCATATCCGACCGGCCCGCCAGGGGGAGCACCTGACCACCCTGGACGGGAATAAACGGACCCTGGACACCCAAATGGTGGTGATTGCCGATGGGGGAGGCCCCATTTCCATCGCCGGGGTGATGGGGGGCAGTGAAAGCGAAGTGACCGATTCCACCACCTCGGTGTTGTTGGAATCGGCCAATTTTGAATTTTTAAACAACCGGCGCACCAGTCAGATGTTAAAACTGCGCACGGAAGCCAGCGACCGGTTCGGCAAAAACCTGGATGGGGACCAATGCCTGCCTGCCGCCATGCGGGCCGCCGCTTTGTTGGTCCAGTTGTGCGGGGGGCGGATATCCGGTGAGGCGGGGGAACTCCACCCGGCTCCCGTCCACCGGGAGTCCATCCGCCTGCCCCACGGGTTTATCCACCGTCTGCTGGGCATAGACATTCCCCCTGATCAGGTGGAACGGATTTTGACCGACCTGGAATTTGGCCTGACCCCCGGGGACCAGGGTTGGCAGGTGACCCCCCCCAGCCACCGGAAAGATGTGACCCGCCCGGCCGATTTGGTGGAGGAGGTGGCCCGGGTGTACGGATACGACCGGATGATCCCCACCCTGGTGGCCGATGAGCTTCCCCCCCAGCGGCGCAACATCCCCCTGGACGGAGCCGAACGGGTGCGGGATATCCTTACCGGATGCGGCCTGGACGAAATCATCACCTATTCCATCATCAGCCGGGATGATGACGCCCGGCTGCACCCTGACGGGAGCGCCCCGGAAGAAGGCGAATATGTGCCGTTGAAAAACCCGTTGCAGGCCGACAAAGCCCACCTGCGCCGCAGGCTGTTGGCCGAAGGGTTGAACACCATGCGCAACAACCTGCGGTTTTTAAACCGGGTGGCCCTGTTTGAGGTGGGCACCGTGTTCCACCCCCAGGCGGGGGAGGTGCTGCCCCGCGAAACGCGCCGGGTGATGGCCCTGATGACCGGCCCAAGAGTGCCGGACACCTGGACCGCCCCCCGCAAACGGGAGCTGTTTGATTTTTACGATATGAAAGGGGTGGCGGAATCGTTGCTGGATGGATTGGAAATAG
>JAOUFO010000032.1 GCA_029858165.1 Deltaproteobacteria bacterium
CTGAATGATTTTGCCCGGCATCGCCCCAATATAGGTTCTGCGGTGGCCTCTGATTTCCGCCTCATCCCGGATGCCCCCAAGGCTCATCCGGGCAAATTTTCTACCCACCGCCCGGGCGATGGATTTGGCCAGGGAGGTTTTGCCCACACCCGGAGGGCCTGCCAGACAGATGATCGGACCTTTCAGTTTGCCCTTCAGTTTGCAAACCGCCAGATATTCAATAATTCTTTCCTTCACCTTCTCCAAGCCGTAATGGTCTTCATCCAGAATTTTTTGGGCCTGATTCAGGTCAAAATTATCCTTGGTCATCACCGCCCAGGGAAGGCTGATCAGCCAATCCAGATAGTTTCTGCCCACATTGGCTTCCGCCGACATGGGAGACATCATTTTCAGTTTCTTTAATTCCTTTTTGGCCACATCCATGGCCTGTTTGGGCAATTTGGCGGTTTTCAGTCTTTCTTCGTATTCCTCGTATTCATCCCGGATGTCATCGGTTTGGCCCAATTCTTTTTGGATGGCCTTCAGCTGATCGCTCAGGTACTGCTCCCGGTGCACCGTACCCACATTTTTTTGAACACTGTTTTTGAGTTCTTTTTCCAGCAAACGGATGTGATTTTCCTCATCCATCACCTTCAGCACCTGCTTTAATCTTTCCAGCGGGTTGTTTTCCTCCAGTAATTTCTGTTTGGTCTCTCTTGGGGCATTTAACAAAGGGGCTATTTTGTCCGCCAGTTCATCGGAAGGGCAGGTGTGAATGGTTCTGGTGTCAATTTCAGCCGGATTTTTTTTGTTTTCCTGAAGGTATTCTTCAAACACCTCTTTTGTTTTTTCAGCCAATTCATGGATTTCCTCACTGTCATCCTGAATCGGAGAAAGGATTTCCACATCCGCCACATAATAATCCCTGCCCATGGACGCGCTGGCGATCCTGGCCCGGGAACCGGCCTCATACAAGGCTTTCAGGGTACCGTTGGGCAACCGCATAATCTGCAAAATGGTGCCAACCGTGCCTGTAGTAAACAAATCGCTGATTTCAGGTCGTTCAATGGAGGTGTCTTTCTGGGTAACCACAAATATACGCCGGTCACTGTTCAACGCCTTTTCCACAGCCTCCATGGATTGTTTTCGGCCGATAAAAAAAGGGATGGTCATCCCGGGGAATATGATGTCCTCCCGCATGGGAAGCATGGGCATGGTGATCGCTTGATCCTTGAATGACACCGGAATGGCTCCTAAAAAGGGTGAAGGGGTTTCCTTCATGATTTCTATTTAAACGGATTGATTTGCCTTTAAGGCTATCACAAACATCCCCACAGGCAAATGACACCCAAACCCTTCACGGAGCGGGGGGATTCCAGACTCAAAGTCCTCTGAATCCGGAAACCTGCACGATGAAAAGCGTGGAAATAATACACCCTGGAAAACCAAAAAAGCCCCTTAAGCCGGAATCATTTTACACCTGGCTCCCATCACGGTAAAATAACCCATGCATGAAAGAACAATTTTCAGGCCCGTTCTAAATGGCTTTTTCATGGGAATAACAAAAAATGATCCAATTGACCGAAGCCGCCGCCAAGGAAATTAAAAAGCTGAAAGCCGAAGAAGGATTGGATTTGTCGGTTCCCATTCGGATTGGCATCAAGGGGGGTGGATGCTCCGGGTTTACCTATACCTTTGATTTTGATTCAAAAAAATCAAAATTTGATTTGGAGTTTGAATCCCGGGGTTTGACCATTCTGGTGGATAGGAAAAGCCACATTTACATAGACGGAACCATCATAGACTGGAGTTATGATTTGATGGACCGGGGGTTGAGGTTTAAAAACCCGGCGGCCAAAGGGACCTGCGGTTGCGGAACCTCCTTTATCTACGAGCCCCCCGAGGGTGAAAAAGAGCTCCCCACCTTTGAACTAAATCTTTAATTCCCCATTGAACAATGGCTAAAATTTTATTGCTGAATGGCCCCAATCTGAATCTGTTGGGTGAAAGGGAGCCTGAAATTTACGGGTCCACCACTCTGAAAAAAATAGAGGGGGATGTCCGGTCTCTGGTGGAAAGCCGGGGTCATCATTTGTGGCATTTCCAATCCAACTCCGAAGGGGAGATGGTGGATTGGCTGCAAAATAACCGGGACAGTGCTTTTTTGTTGTTGAATGCCGCCTCTTTCACACACACCAGCGTGGCGTTAAGGGATGCCGTTTCCCTGTTGAAAATCCCTTTTGCTGAAATTCATATTTCCAATGTATTCAAAAGAGAGCCCTTTCGGCATCAATCCTACTTTTCCGATCTTGCAATGGGGGTGATCGCCGGATTTGGAGCCCACGGGTATCTGCTGGCGGCCCAATTTGCCTTAGATCATGTGGACCAATCGCATTCTGGATGAACCGTTGGAAATTGGAACAAATTCCTGGCCCCCCGATCATTTCAGTGATAAGAATAGTCAGGGTCGGCAGGGTTCAATGGAAGGAAGTCCCTCACGGCCTCTCCCGTCCTTGGTAACCAAACTCCAGAAAAATCGGGGAAGAAAACAACCTGGAAAACCGGGACTTCTCCACCGAATTCTAAGGAGAGCCTCGTAATTACAAATTCATTTTGGAGTTAGCGATTTAAATGGCAATTGAAACCACTTTGTCCATCATCAAACCGGATGGCGTGAAACGAAACCTGATCGGAGAAATTCTAAAACGGTTTGAAGGGGCAGGCCTTCGGGTTGTAGCCACCAAAAAAACCGCTCTCACCCTTCAAGAGGCCGAAGGGTTCTACAATGTCCACCGGGAACGGCCTTTCTTTGCCAGCCTGACCCAATACATGACTTCCGGCCCGGTGGTGGTTTCGGTTTTGGAAGGAGAAAACGCCATTTTAAAGCACAGAGAGCTGATGGGAGCCACCAATCCGGCTCAGGCTGCCGAAGGAACCATCAGAAAAGATTTTGCTTTAAACATTGAAGAAAACACGGTTCACGGCTCCGATGGATCGGAAACCGCCAAAGATGAAATCGGCTTTTTCTTCGCCGGCGCGGAGCTTATCCGTTCCCGAGGGTAGAAGGAGCCAAATCACCCTTTTAAAAGGAAGTAAAACGGTGATTTTATCCACACTCAAATCCCAATTTGTCTCCGCTGAATCCACAACCTTGGAGTTTGTGGATTTGATGCGTGTCACTTTTTCTTATTACAGCGACTTAAGAGGGCGGTTTTTCAGTTTGTTGCCCGCCAACACCCGGCAGGGCGAACTGACGAACCTGTTGACCGGTGATTTGCGAAGCCGCCTTTTGAACAAACCGTTCTGTGACCGCATCCAGGAATCCCTCAAAGCAGTTCGCCGGTCTGTGATTCGGCTGGAAGACCTGAGAGCACAACACCCGGCTGTTCCCGCCCTTGTCAACAATCTGCAAGCCCTGGCAAAAATCGCCGAAAGCGTGGAAAACCTGTATCAAAAACACTGGGAGTGCTATCGCTATCAAGCCCAGTTGTCAGAAAAAGAAACCGTTGAATTTTTAATGGAAATTGACCGAATTGGATATGACTGGGATATTTACCTTGAATCATTCACCCAGACCAGAACGCTGGTGGCGGCCTTGCAAGGCCGGGGGCCCGGCCAGGGAGAGGCGGTTGTTCAGGTAGGGTATCAAAGAGACAACCCGTTTCATGATTCGGCTGGCGGCCTGATCATCATTTTACAATTTCTGGAGGGATGTTACAGGTTCATTTGTGCTTTGTATCGGATTGACCCGGCTCAGCGTCCGCTTTCAGTTTTGCAGGTGGAAATAGACCAACCGGTTCACATGATGGTTGGCGTACCCGAACAATGTGGAAAGACATACCAGAAATTTCTCCAGCACCTTTTTTTAAAAGATATGCTTCAAAGGGATGCCCTGCTGAAATTTGTTATGGAATCCGTAAAAAAAGAGACCGGCAACGATCTTTCCCCCGCCACATTGTTGAAACACCAAAAAGAATTAAACGCCTTGATAAAAACTCTCCCTGAAGGTGGACAGTTCACCATCTCCGACCGGGTGTTTCCTGACGATTCTGTGGTGGTGATGCGTGAATTCATGGTAACGCTGGATCAGCAAAACATCTCTTACGAAAGCCTGTTGAAGGCCAGCGAAAAAATAAAAAAAACAACGGCCATGCGGGCCGCTAAGCCATCCATTCCTCCCGCTGCCGGAACCCATCCTTTTCCCACAAAACCCTCCATACCCTTGATGGCCAAGGATGGGTTCCGGCAGATTACGGCTTCTGATATTCCCAGCCCCCCTGAAGCTGACAAAACGCTTCTCCAAAACAAAGCGGCCCGCGAGCATATCCGTATTTTAACAGAGCGGGAAGGATAAATCGGGGCTGTTTTTCCGGCCAATGGGGGGGCAACCTTTTCCTGAATCCATTTTGAAGTTTCATTCGTTTGAATCAATCCGATTTTTATGGAAAAAAACAGCACCGTATTTGTGGCAGGCCATCGTGGGTTGGTGGGCAGTAGCATCATCCGAAAGTTGCGGGAAAAAGGATATAACAATCTGATTTGTCAAACCCGCCAGGAACTAGACCTGTTGAATCAGGCAGCCGTAAACCGTTTTTTTGCGGAAAACAGGATAGATTTTGTGTTTTTGGCCGCGGCAAAAGTGGGAGGAATTTTGGCCAACGCCACCCATCAGACTGAATTTCTGTATCAAAACATTACGATAGCCACAAATGTCATCCAGGCTTGTGCAGACCACAATGTGAAAAAGTTGTTGAACCTGGGGTCCTCCTGCATATACCCCAAATTGGCCCCTCAGCCAATCCAGGAGGAAAGCCTGTTGACCGGCCCCCTGGAACCCACCAATGAAGGGTATGCGATTGCCAAAATCGCAGCTTTAAAATTGTGTGAAATGCACAACCGGTATCATGGCCGATGTTTTATCTCAGCCATGCCGACCAATCTGTATGGGCCGGGGGATAACTTTCACCCGGAACTTTCACATGTGATTCCAGGGATGATGCGTCGTTTCCACCAGGCCAAAACAAAAAATCTTTCTGAAGTGACCGTTTGGGGGTCCGGAAAACCCCTGCGTGAATTCCTCCATGTGGATGATCTGGCGGACGCATTGATTCTGTTGATGGAAACCTATAACAATCCTTCCCATATCAATGTGGGGACCGGAAAGGATTGTTCCATCGCCGAATTGGCGGAGACCATGAAATCCGTCGTGGGCTTTACCGGAAGAATCACCTTTGATACCTCCAAACCGGATGGAACCCCGAGAAAGCTGTTGGATATCACAAAAATCCTAAAGCTGGGGTGGAGTCCAAAACATTCTCTTCAGTCCGGTTTGGATCAAACCTACCGCTGGGCAGTTGAAAACAATCAATTTTAAAGACTTACCTTAAGAGGTTTTACATGAAAAAGGCTTTGATTACGGGAATTACCGGCCAGGACGGGTCCTATCTGGCTGAATTGTTGATTGAAAAGGGGTATGAGGTGCATGGAATCATCCGCCGGTCCTCTTCATTTAACACCGGACGCATAGACCATTTGATCAAAGACCCTCACGAAAAAGGCATCCGTCTTTTTTTGCATTATGGCGATTTAACAGACGGCAGTTCGCTGGAAAAGGTGATTTATCAGGTTCTTCCTGATGAAATATACCATTTGGGTGCCCAAAGCCATGTGCGGGTCAGCTTTGATATCCCGTTATACACCGTGGATTCGGTGGCCCTTTCCACCCTGCGGATTCTGGAAACAGTACACAATCTGGCCGGGACCAAACAAATCAGGTTCTACCAAGCCTCCTCTTCTGAAATGTATGGGCTGGTTCAGGAAACCCCTCAAAACGAAAAAACCCCATTCTACCCCAGGTCACCTTATGCCTGCGCCAAAGTGTTCAGCTTCTGGCAATCGGTAAACTACCGGGAAAGTTACAACCTTCATGTTTCCAACGGGATTCTGTTTAACCACGAATCCCCCCGCAGGGGTGAAACCTTCGTCACCCGGAAAATCACCCGGGCTTTGGCTAAAATCATCGCCGGAACACAATCCAAGCTTTTTTTGGGAAACATTGACGCCAAAAGGGATTGGGGTTACGCCAAGGATTATGTGGATGCCATGTGGCGCATCCTGCAACAACCCGAAGGGGATGACTATGTGATAGCCACTGGGGAAACCCATTCCGTTAAGGAATTTCTCCATGAGGCGTTTTCATTGGTCAACCTGAATTGGCAAAAATACGTGGAAATAGACCCACGCTATTTCCGCCCCGCCGAGGTGGACCTGCTACTGGGAGACCCGGCCAAAGCCAAAACAAAACTGGATTGGACTCCCCACACCTCATTCAAGGAACTGGTGAATGTCATGGTGGCCGCTGATATGGTCAAAGAAGGGCTGGACCCCAACCAGTACTTTTTGCCTGTCCACCTGGACAACAACTAAAAAAGGTATCCCGTGAAAGTCTTCAATCTCCTTTTGGATCGTGCACAGGGAAAATAGGGCCTTGGTTTCCCAAATCGGATGCTCCTTCATGTCAGGGAAACCACTGACACGGGCTAAAATCATATTTTTCATACCATTTATTTTGTGTTAATCCCTATGGAACCCATATACGGCCTTATTGTGGCGGGAGGATCCGGAACCCGCCTTTGGCCGCAAAGCCGGTCCGGCCACCCCAAGCAGCTATTGGACCCCTTGGGATCAGGCGGCCCTACATTGATTCAATCGGCCTTATCTCGCTTTTTGCAGTTTATCCCCCCAGACAATATCCTGACGGTTGTCAATTCCCGTTACGATTACCAAGTCGCCCGTCAATTCTCAGAAATTGACTCTTCATATCCCCTGCAAAATATCCTTAGAGAACCCCTGGGTAAAAACACCGCCCCCGCCATATTGTGGGGCGCCCTTGTGGTGCGGTCCCTCCACCCCGATGCCTGTTTGGCGGTGGCCTGGGCTGATCACCTGATTTCCGGTGATGATGAATTCAACCGGGCGTTTCACACCGCCCTTCAGGCGGCAAAGGATGGCCGACTGGTATCCATAGGAATTCAACCCACCCGGCCGGCCCCTGAATTCGGATACATGGAAGCCTCCACTGAAATGAATCCGGGTGTGTTTGGAATCAAAAGGTTTATTGAAAAACCTGACCCCGCTTTGGCTGAGAGCATTTTTGGTGATGGAAATCATTACTGGAATGCGGGCCTGTTTGTTTTTCATGTAAACACACTGATTGAAGAATTTAAGAATCTGGCACCAGAAACTTATGGGGCTTTTGTTGGAAACACAACCCAAACCCGGGTGGATTTGTCCGACCCGGCGTTTGTATTAAAATGTTTTGAAACAGCTCCTTCATCCCCCATAGACACTCTTCTGCTGGAAAAAACAAAAAAGCTTTGCCTGGTACCCAGTCATATTCATTGGAGTGATTTGGGTTCCTGGGATGTGGTCTTTCAACAGTCTCACCCTGACGGAAACGGAAACACCTTAATCGGCAACACGGTTGCCTTGGAATCCAGAAACAATTTTATCAAAGGGGGAAAACGGTTAATCGCCGCGGTTGGAGTTGAAAATCTGATTGTGGTGGATACCGAGGACGCATTGCTTGTTTGCCACATGAAATCCGCTCAGGATATTAAAAACCTGGTATCGGTTCTTAAAACCGGGAATCACCCTGAGGTAGAAAACGGAACCACTGTGGAAAGGCCCTGGGGAAGTTACACGGTGTTATTTGAAGACTCTGGGTTTAAAGTGAAAATCATCAAAATCCTTCCGGGAAAAAGGCTTTCTTTGCAATACCACCACCACCGGTCGGAAGATTGGGCCGTGGTAGAAGGAATTGTGGATGTGACCTTGGATGACACAACCTCCAGGCTCGCCATAGATGATTTTATTCACATTCCCCCCCAAGCCCGCCATCGGATATCCAATCCCGGAACATCCCCCGCCAGAATTGTTGAAGTGCAGCACGGAAGCTATCTGGGAGAGGATGATATTGTTCGTTTGGAGGACGATTACCACAGGATTTGACGCCCAATCTTTTTTAATTGTGTCTTAAACTTTTTTTTTGTTATGGTAAGTGCCATTACCGTTAATAAGGGCTGCCCTATGAAACGATATCCATCCTACCCTGTAACCCCCTCTTCAACCGGAAGCCTTATTCCGGAATTGGATCAAAAAGCCGGTGACTTCCGCCAAGCGTCCATTGCGCCCGAAACAAAAAGAGCCTTGTTCAAAAACTGGAAGGGGTTTGAGGATTGGTGCCAGTTCAATCACCTTTCGGCATTCCCCAGTTCCATCCATACGCTGGAGGTCTACCTGACCTATCTGGCATTGCAAGGCAAAAAAACATCCACCATAGAGCAGGCCAAGTGGTCTATTGATGCCAGGCATAAAATGGCGGGTTATCCCCCACCCGGCCAAGCCGAAAGGGTAAAAGCCACCTTAAATGGGATCCGGCGAAAGCAGGGAATGGCCTCAACCTCAAAAGAGGCTTTGACCATAGACCACATCCGAACCATCCGTTTTGAATCCACTTTGGGTGGATTGCGTGATAAGGCGTTGTTGTTGTTTGGATTTGCAGGAGGGTTCAGAAGGTCTGAATTGGCAAACATCCGGGTTTCTGATTTGAGCCAAACGGATTTCGGTTTTAGGGTTCTGATCCAAAAATCAAAAACAGATCAGGAGGGGCGGGGGGAATGGGTGAATGTGGTGTCCTCATCCTACTCTAAAACAGATTGCCCGGTCCAGGCTCTTCAGGCTTGGCTGAAAGCCGCGAATATCCAATCGGGCCTCGTTTTTAGGGGGCTGACCAAGGGAGGCCATTTGAGATCAGCTTTATCCACGGTTTCCATTGGCCTTATCGTAAAAAAGGCGGCCATCGCATGCGGGTTGGATTCAACCCAATATGGAGGCCATTCCCTGCGGGCAGGTTGTGCCACCTATCTGCTGGATAAAAATATCCCTTTGAATATCGTGGCCAAACAGCTGCGTCATCGGAAAGCGGATACCACCCTGAGGTATGACCGAAACACCACTTCAAAAGCGATAAAAGGGGTTTATTAACCCCCTGGGTGGAACAGTTTAAATTGAATTACGACCGTTTTTGGTGTCTGGTTATGTGCTTATTTCACCCGAAAAGTTCGTTGCATCGGGCGTATTCAACAAATCAAGAATTTCCATCAACTCCTCTGACGTCAGTAATTTTTTGAGCCTACCCCTTACTCTGTATTTGAATTTATCATCATTGTTTCCTCCTTCGGTCTTTTCACACTGCAAAACCTTCAAATCCAGGATTTTATCCACCCTCACCCTTAGGGTGATGAGACGATCCTTGCTGATCCAGGATTCAGATAAAAAGGAGAGACCTCCTTGTGAAATGTCCAAAATCGGCAGCTCCATATATCCCAAATAAATGGGGACCAGCCTTGGCTCATTAAAAAAAAACCTCTTGTTTTTTCTGCGTTCTTTCGCCAGCGCAATTTTTTCCATAATCCTCCAGCCTAACTTTTCAAGGAATTGAGATTCAAAAAGGGTACTGAGTTAAACGCAGGAGAGAACATTTTGGCTGGGTTTTTTGAAAATTCACAAAACCATCACATTTTATGTCCACGGCAGATTGCTGCCAACCAACCAGGGGGTTTGGGCCCCATGCCAGCAACCGGTTTCTGAAAAAGTGTTGTTCTCTCGGCTATATTTAAAGTTATGAAATTGCCTGCCATTCTTCCTTTTTCATTTATTCCGGCATCCGGAAATGAACCTTGTTTTTTCTTTCTCAATCGGGAGACAATGTTACGAAAGGCCAATTCATTTGTTTGAATCGAAGTTTTGGGATGCCTTCTGGGCCCACCGGTTAACGTTTTTTCAAGGATCGCCAGCACATCCAGGGGAGGGGTCTCCTCAGGCAGAGATTCCACAACCTGGGGAAGATCAGAATAGAATACTGTTCCGTGAACCCTGGGATAAAGATGAATGACAGGCAAAGGTGAAACCTTGGCCAACTCCTGGGCAATATCTTGATTTAATTTTGGATTTCCAATGGTTTCAACCCAAAGAATAATATCGGGTCTTTGTTTTTTCAACAACTCCGCAACCGCGATCGGTCCCCGGGCCTTTAGACAGTGAAACCCGCGCCCTTCCAAAAGCAGAGCCAGGCTTTCAGAATCAGGCCGGTCATCCATCAAAAGAATGGATTTTCTATTTTTTCCCATATTCCATACCTGACGGGCACAATTGGTGAGGCTTCAACTGTTTGAAATCAACATCCATTCACCCCCCTATGTATGAACCATAAAAAATACGTTATTTTTTGAATATCTTCAATTATGGCTAAGCTTTCCTTTCAATATGTTTCAGGAATTCAATCTCCCGAATCCCTTATCAACTTTCTTTGTCGTCGTTT
This sequence comes from Deltaproteobacteria bacterium, assembly GCA_029858165.1. Lineage (GTDB taxonomy): Bacteria > SAR324 > SAR324 > SAR324 > JACQKK01 > JAOUFO01. The sequence continues at coordinate 10,361 of JAOUFO010000032.1, forward strand.
TAAATACAATGATGGTGATAAATGGATGGATATGATTTTACAGGGCAGGGTGACTGTGAACGGGGCCGCGGTGATGCCCCACTACATATTGGAAACCGGAAACAAAGTGCTCTATGAACAACCTGAGGGAGGAGAACCCGAAATTGATGTGCGGTATGATGTTTTATATGAGGACGATGACCTTTTGGCCGTATCCAAATCCGGCAACATCCCTACCAGCCCGTCTGGTAAATACTGGCACAATTGCCTGGTTCATCTTTTGCAGAAAGAAAAAGGAATCCCCGGATTGTATGCAGTCCACCGATTGGATCGGGAAACCAGCGGAATCAATTTGTTTGCAAAAACAAAACATTCAGCAAAAATCATGGGTAACAAATTCAACCAAGGAGAAATATTCAAATCTTACACCGCCATTTGCAAAGGGTATCTTCCTGAAAAGCAGGTGATTGTTTCCGGCAGGTTGGGGAAAGACCCTGAAAGCGGGATTCACATCAAACAGGCCATTGTCCCAGATGGCCGCCCGAGCCAAACGATATTTCATTTGCAAGCCTATTTTCCCCAGGCCAGCCTGGTGTCCATTTTCCCCCTGACGGGTCGCACTCATCAGATTCGGGCCCATGCCCAGCATATAGGCCATCCTATCGTGGGGGATAAACTGTATGGTGCCTCGGAGGAATCCTTTTTGGCCTGGTTGGAAAGCGGGGAAAGGAATTCAACCGACAGGCACTTGTTACACGCCACCCAACTTTCTTTTCAGCATCCCACCCAAAACAAAGAGGTTCATATAACCTCATCCCCAAAGGGCATTATCCAATTGTATTTAAATAACTTGAGACCTCTGCATAACTGCCAAAAGCTCCCGTTTTGATAAAAAAGCGGGGGTTTGGGGGCCGCAGGCCTCCAATCATATCAACCCCCTTCCCTTTGGGCAGGGGGCAGGGGGATGGGAAAAAACGAGTTGTGCAGAGGCCTCAACTTATCAAAGTTTTAAAATGTCAGGGTTGTTCATTTGAAATATCCGTAGATTGTTTCAATTGTTTTTCTTTGACTGAGGGGGGCAACACCTTCCGTTTGAACAGCCAGTAGCCCAGCCCCAATACCAGCAATGCGGACAATCCCATCAATCCGTATTTTTTGGCCAAATGAACATCCCTCAAGGCTTCATCCAAAC
>JAOUFO010000322.1 GCA_029858165.1 Deltaproteobacteria bacterium
GGGCGGTGGTGATGCCGCTGGACAGGACGCCAAAAAGAAAGGCGGCGGGAGGGGCTAACGGGTGATTTTCCCCCCGGCCTGATGAGCCCAGGAAAGGATGCCCCCTTTCATGGATTTCACATTGGTAAATCCATTTTGGCTGAGGTTTTTGGCGGCTTGAAGGCTGCGCATTCCAGAGGCGCAATAGCATACGATGGGGATGTTTTTATCCCACTTGGAGAGTACCTCCTTCATCACCTGATCTGTGGCCAGGACGGCCCCTTGGATGTGGCCGCCGTCCCATTCCCGTTTTTCCCGGATGTCCAGCAGTTTGATTTCGGCGGAGGATTTCATCCATTCCATGGCATCCTGGGCGCTGATATTCAATTCGTTGTTGAACAATCCGAAAAGCATGTGTGCCTTTACAATAAAAGTTTAAGGTGGTGTTTTGGGGTCAATTCCGGGTTTTTTCCGCTTTTTTTCCCCACAGGGGGCTGATCAGAGAATACAGAATGATAAACCCGGTGATGGGAAACACAGTGTACAGCATGAATCCGTTGAAGGATTCCAGATAATCGTGCAAGGCGGCGGATTGAAGGACAAAGGACAAATAGGCCGCATAGTAAATGACAAAGATCGCCCCTTCCACCCTGGAGATCAGGTGGCCGGAAAACAAAATGGGCAAACTGACCATGGCCACCGCAATCATCACCGGGATGTCAAAATTCAAGGCTCCCTGGGATACCGCCACCCCGTTGGAACTGACCATGGCCGCCAGCCCCAAAACCCCCATCATATTAAACAGGTTGCTGCCCACCGCGTTCCCTACCGCGATATCCCTTTGGCCTTTGAGGGCCGCCATGATGGATGTGGCAACCTCCGGCAGGGATGTGCCGATGGCCACGATGGTCAGGCCGATCACCATTTTGCTCAAGCCAAGGGCCGTCGCAATAATCACCGCGTTGTCCACCATCAGATCGGCTCCCGCCACCAGCAGAACCAATCCCCCGATCACCAACCCTGCCGACCCCGCCAGACGGATGCGGTTTCCGCTGTTGCCACCGAATTCCCGGACATACTCCTCCCGCACCTCCGGCGACTCTTTGGGGGAGGAGCGGATGGTGAACCAAATGTACAAAATGAGACCGCCAAACAAAACAATCCCTTCCACCCGGTCAATCACATGGTCATAGCCCAGAATATACACCAGCACCGACACCCCGATCATAATGGGCACATCCCACCGCACCAGTTGCTGATTGACCACCAGGGGGATAATCAGGGCCGATACCCCCAAAATGACCAGAATGTTAAACACATTGGACCCCACCACGTTGCCCAGGGAGATTTCTGACTGGTGGGAAAGGGCGGAATTGACGCTGATGGCCATTTCGGGAGCGCTGGTGCCGAAGGCCACCACCGTCAGGCCGATCAACAGGGGGGGCATGCCCCATATGCGGGCCATTTTGGATGCCCCCCGCACCAAAATCTCCGCCCCTCCCATCAGCACCGCCAATCCAAAAACAAACAAACCCATGGTTATCCAATTCATATCCGCACCGGTCCTTTTTTAGGAGACATATCTTGAAACATCCGCACACCTCTGTTTTCCCATCCCCCTGCCCCCAACACAAAAGGGAAGGCGGTGAACCCCGCCCCAAGCCGCCGCAAACCCGCAGCAAGGCCCAGGAAACAAGGGAAAATGTGCCGGACTGATTCCCGGGTGTTCTTCCGGTTACAGACTGTCCAAGGCCTGGGTCAGATCATACAGGATGTCTTCCGGGTCTTCTATGCCCACCGAAAGGCGGATGGTGGCTTCGGATATCCCCACGCTTTCCAGTTGATGGGGCCAATACCCCTGATAAATGGTGGAGGCCGGGTGGAGGGCCAGGGTTTTGGTGTCTCCCAGGTTGGTGGCCCGTTTGATCAGTTCCAGCCGGTTTAAAAACCGGAAGCATTGGTCTTTGTTTTCCAATTGAAACATCATCAGCGAACTGTAACGCCCCCCAAACTGCCGCTTGGCCACCTGATGAAACGGGTCATCCGGCAGCCCCGGATAGCGCACCGTGGCCACTTTTGGGTGACGGCTGAGAGCCTCGGCCGTTTGTTGGGCATTGGCGCATTGTTTTTCCATGCGCAGGGGCAGGGTTTCCATGCCGGTAATCATCAAAAACGCACCAAAGGGAGACAACGTGGGGCCAATATCGGCCATCATCTGACGGCGCAGCTTGGCCAGCAGGGCGTTGCCCTTGTGGCCCTTGTAATCCCCCAGCCCCAGCTTTTTGTGCTCATGCCAGGGGTACAGGCCGGTATCCACCACCAGCCCTCCGATGGAGGTGCCCGGTCCGGCCAGATATTTGGACGCCGAAAAAAACGCCAGGGCCGCCCCTATTTTGCTGTTGTCCCACAACCAGGGTGAAAGCAGGGTGCCATCCACCAACAGGGGCACTTCATGGTTGCGGCAGGCCGCCCCCCAGGCTTCAAAATCCGGCACCACCATGGCCGGGTTGGCGATGGCCTCCAGGAACACCCCTTTGGTGTTGGCGTTGAATTTTTCTTCCGCGGCTTCCGGGTGGGCGGGGTCCACCAGGTGAACGGTGATGCCCATATCGGGGAAGGTCCGGGTAAACAACGTGTAGGTGCCCCCGAACAGGGTGGACCCCGCAATCAACTCATCCCCGGCCTTTAGCAGCCCCAGCAGCCCCAGGGTGATGGCACTCATGCCGGATGCCACCGCCAAAGACCCCCGGCCGTTCAG
>JAOUFO010000323.1 GCA_029858165.1 Deltaproteobacteria bacterium
CGCAGGCCTCCAATCAGTTCAACCCCCTTCCCTTTTGTGTTGGGGGCAGGGGGATGGGAAAAAACGAGTTGTGCAGAGGCCTCATTCCTTACGGCTGCGGGAGGAGTATCGTTCAATATTGTATATGGCCTCCAAAATATCCCGCAAGCGCTCTTTTTCATCCCTCATAGGGGCACCGCTTCATTCATTATCCGGTCCAACAACCGTTTTTTGATCCCTTTTTGAGTAACCACGTCTACCGGGTGGTGTAACAAAGATTCAAGGTCTGAAAGCAACGCCCCCAGGTCAAAAAGACTGCGGCCCGGCTCCATATCCACCAGAAAATCAATATCGCTGAATTCATCCTCTTCCCCGCGGGCAACCGATCCAAACAACCGTACATTCATTGCCCCATGCCGCTTTGCGGCTTGAAGAATGGACTGCCTGTTTTTTTGCAGAATTTCTTGAAGGCTCATGGCTTATCTCGTTTGGATCGGTTTGGGGCGCCGGATACCGGTTTGATCCAGGCTGCTTTCAGTTTAATACAATCCGGCGGCCTGCTTCAACGTCTGGGCCACATCTTTCCGCAAATCAGGGGGTTCCAGCACTTCGCATTCGGCCCCCCAGCCCAGAACCCAGCGGATGATTTCAAACTTGCCTTTGGCGGTAAAGGTTAAGGTAAGCCTGCCGTCCGGGGCGGTCTCTTTCACCTCGCTTTCATGCCACACCCGCTCCATCACATAGGGGGCCTGTTTGGCGGAAAACCGCACCCGCACCGGAATGAAATCCCCGTCATCCATGATGCGAAAGGCGTTTGAACGCTTCTCCTCAATCCGACTGTTGACCTCCGGCCTGCGGATGAACCGCTCCCCCACGGTCAACGCCGCAATGCGCTCCACCGCCAGGGTGCGGATGTCATCCCGCTCCCGCACATAGCAATAACAGTAGATGCCCCCGTTGTATTCAAACATCTGGTAAGGCTCTATGGTCAAAGGTTCCCCCTTTTCGGCGGAAGGGGCCTGATAGGTGATGGCGCACCCTAAGGTGTTGTACAGCCCCTCCAACAGCCCCGCCAGAATCTCCTTTTTCCCCTCATAGGATTTGTACCCTTTTTCAAACCCGGTAAACAAACCGGTCAGGTCGGATTTCTTTACCCTTTCGGCCCCCATGGCGGTGGATACCTTTTCAAACAATTGTTGGCGGGTGTTTGCGCCCCCCAGGTGGTGCAGGCCGACGCTCATGGAATACAGATACAGCAGCTCGTTGCGGGTCAGGGCAATCAGATTCAACGGGTCCGCGTGGTTTTGTCTGGGCAGGACCATGCGAAGGGTGTTGCCGATGTTGCCGTCCCTATCGGTTTCAAACACCACCCCAAATTCGGTCAGCACGTCCAGATACCGCCGGATGGTGCGGGGGTTTTTGCCGATGGACTGGGCCAGGCTGCTGACGGAAATCCCCCGGCTTTGTTTGATGATGTTCACCATCTCCCACAGGTTCCGCAACACCTCCAGGGTGCCGGTGTGATTGGACCCCCCCGGCCTCTTCACCCCCGGCCTGTCTGCCGCCGTTTTGCGCCCCATCGTTTTGTCTGTCGCCGATTTGCCTTCCGCCATGCGTTTCTCCTTTCGTGTTCCCCGCCTGCCCTATTGTGTCCACCGGGTACGGTATCCTTATACAAAGCATAAACCAAGGACGAAACACAACCCGGCCCTACACAACCCGGCCCTACACAATCAATGGCCAACCGATGGCGGCCCGCCCCAAGGAGGAACGATCATGAAACACCCTGCCCGGATTCTGTTGTACGCTCTGCTGCTGTCTCTGCCTCTGTCTCTGCCTCAACCCAGGCCCCTGGCGGCGGGGGTGCCCCCCAAACCCTTCGGCCCCTACCCGGCCATCGTGGAGCGGGTGATAGACGGCGATACCATCCAAACCGCCATTGAACTGTGGCCGGGGCTGGTCCAGCACATTCACCTGCGGCTGCTGGGGGTCAACGCCCCCGAAATCCACGGCAAAAATATCGCACCCTGCGAAAAAGCCGCCGGGCAAAAAGCCAAAGCCTTTGTGGAGCGTCTGCTGCAAGGGGCCAAAACCATCATCGTCACCCAGGTGAAGCCGGATAAATACGGGGGGCGGGCCTTGGGGCGCATGGAAGCCGACGGCCAGGATGTCAGCGCGCGACTGCTGAAAGCCGGGCTGGCGGTGGTCTATAACGGGGGAAAGCGGGAAAAGTGGGGGTGCCGGTGAAGGTAGACCAAAAGCGGGAATTGATTGGCTTTTATTGCGGCAAGTGCTATTTAGAGCCGGGATATGCCGCCAAACACAATTCAAGGAGAGGAAACATGAGGAAAAGGAACGCAGGGTTGGCCTTCGCCAAGGCCTGGGCCAAAGGGTTGGTTGTGTTGCTGGTTTTGGCCGGGGTGTGGGGCGGGGTTGCCGGGCCGGTATGGGCCGGGGAGGATGCTTCATCCGGTAAGGATTTTGAAAAAGCCATGGCCTTGTATGACCAAAAAAAATACAAGGAAGCCCTGCCTATTTTAACCAGGCTGGCGGAGCAGGGTTATACCCCGGCTCAGTCCTTCCTGGGAGGGATGTACGAAAAGGGCCAGGGGGTGGCGCAGGATTATATCCAGGCTCTGGGATGGTACCGCAAAGCGGCGGAGCAAGGGGATGCATATTCGCAGGTTATGATGGGTTTGATGTACAGTGAGGTTCCTGGGGGGGAGAGGGATCCCATCCAGGCTGCGGAGTGGTT
>JAOUFO010000033.1 GCA_029858165.1 Deltaproteobacteria bacterium
TTGGACATGACCATTGGACCACAGAAAAACAAGCAGACCCGTGAACCGATCAACTGGGTTACCGTGATGTCCACATCATCCGTCAACCCGGTCAGGCTGATGGTGTAGGATTTCCCCCAAGGTAAACTGATGGTGTACAGGCTGGTGCCATTGTTCACGGTTCCCTGATGCACCACCGGGGGGCCGGAAAAAGTGGGAAAAGTAATCACCTCCGCCTGATAGCCGGTCACGGTCACCGCGGCCGTGGCGCTGATCACCGGCGCGCCAACCGGGGCGGGCACATCCGCCGTGACCACCGCCTGGCCCGTGGCTGTCCCCAAAGCCAATCCCTGGGTGCCGGGGGCGTTGCTGACCGATAACGCCGGGTTGTTGCTGGTCCAGGTGACCCCCTGGGTCAGAGGTTGGGTGGTGCCGTCGGTGTAGGTTCCCGTGGCATCCATTTGTCGGGTGTTGCCCACAACCAGGATGGAAGATGCCGGGGTGACTGCCAAAGAAACCAGTTCCGCGGCGGAAACCGAAACCGAAGCTGTGCCCAGGAACCCGTTCAGGGCGGCAGTCACCACCGCACTGCCCACCTGGGCGGCAGTGGCCAATCCTTCAACACCGGGGGTGTTGCCGACTGTCACCGCCGGAGAGTCGCTGGACCACGCCGCCGCCCGGGTGATGGGCTGGGTGGTGCCATCGGTGTAAGTGCCTGTGGCGATAAGTTGCCGGAAAAGTCCTTTGGGCAGACTGGTTATGGCCGGGGTGACAGCGATAGACACCAATTGGGCCGGGGACACCGTCACCTGGGCGGTGGCGGTCAGGCCGCCGGAATCGGTGGCGGTCACCATGTAAACCCCTTGCGCCAGGGTGGTCAGCCCCCCCCCCGCCACGCCCAAACCTGCCGGGTTGTCCACAGTCCAGGTCACTTTGCCGGTCAGGTCCTGCTGAGTGCCGTCACTAAAAGTTCCGGAGGCGATCAATTGAGCGCCCAATCCCAGAGGGATGGTGGTCTGGGCCGGGGTCACCGCCAGGGAAACCAGGGTGGCCCCTGTTACCGCAATGGTGATTTGGGCCGTTTTTCCGGATGCGGGGTCCCGGGCGGTAATAACCACGGTGCCCGCAGATATTCCATCCACCCACCCTCCGGAAACCTGGGCCACCTTGGGATTGGAACTGGTCCATTCCACCTGACCGGATACATCCCCGGGCAGCCGCTCATGATACAACCCGATGGCCAGCAACCGCATCCCGGTGGAGGCGGCCAGCACCGGGGTGCTCAACGCCAACCGGGATACAACCGCCCCGACACCATGCCGGGATCCATGGCCTTTCCCAGGATGACCTTCATCCTTGTGGTGGTCCCCTTCTCCGTTGTGATCCTCATTCTCACGGCGGGCTTCATTTTCGTGGTTGCTGTCATGATCGGAGTCGTTGTCATCGTCGGGTGTTATTGTTACAGCCCGGGCCTGATTGATCAACCCCTCCGGGACAATCTGCAACCCCCTCAACACGGCCTGACCGCTTCCATCCTGGGTAGACCCCCCCTGGCCCCCGCTCCCGGATCCTCCACCACAGCCGGACAGGATCAATCCCCCAAACATAAGAAATAAAAACATTCTTTTCATGACGGCCTCCACCCAAAAAAATGAGCCATTTGTTTTCAACCCCCAAGGAAGGACCGTCCACAGGGGGCGGGTCAATCTATGAGTTGATTTTGAATTCCTATTGGATGCTTTTTTCCGGGCCTGAGATTTGACCGGCTTCAGAAAACTTAAGGATAATATACATTATAGGAATTTTTTTTCAAGGATTATTTTTCGGGAAATCGTAAGAAAAACGTTAATAAATAGGGGTTTAGCCAGTCGTTGAAAGGGGTTTTTCCCCTATTTCAGAAAAGCCACCGGCACCCTGGATTCTTCTTTTTTTCCCTCCGGTTGACCGCAAATCACCGCTTTTTCCCCTTTTTCCAAACGGTCCTGCAACCTAAGCATGGCCTGGGTATCGCGCCCCTCCAGCCACATATCCGGGGGCAGGCGCACAATGGAATACTCCGGGTCCCCCACCGCGGCCCGCAGGTGAGGCTCCTCCACTTTCAGCCGGTAGGTCAGGGAATCGGGCCGGGTATGGGCCGGGGTGTAGGCACTAAGCAATTCCAGGGGGCCGAACCGGGTATGGATGTGGAGAGCCCCGGTGGACCATTGGGTTACCCCGCATTGAAAATCCGCCTGGAACATTTTCAGGGCCAGGGCTTTGGTCAACAATCCCAGCCCCTGCCAAGGCCGGTGGGGCACCAGACTTTTTAAAGAGGACAGGTTGTGGCCCACCCAAACCCCCGGCTGATGGCTGGGAATGGCGGCGTAAATGGACAGGGGAATCCAATCGGGATCCCCTTTTTTCACCTGCAACACCTCCCGCTCGGAGGAGGTGAGTTGATTTTGTGGAATGGCAAACCCGAACACCGCCCCGGTGATGGCCGCCCCGTCAAAAAATATCCATTGGGGCATATGCAAACCCCGGGGGCCAAACGACAGTCGGTCTATCACCTGAATCCGCTCCAAAAACGGGCGGGAATCCATGCGCAAAGGATTTACCGACAGCCCCACAGGAACACCGAAAGGGGGAAGATTCAACAGGGGAATCATATCGGGGGTGGCCACCACATAAGGCACCAACTGGGCCAATACCCCTGGATATTTGGTTGCCAGCACCGGATTTTCGGTCATGGTTCCTCCTTTTGGCCCGCATCCGGGAAGAATTCCTTCGCGACAGGCAGGGGTTTCCCCAACCCAAAAGGAGGCTGGGGGTCAGAAGCCTGCTCCACCCGGATGGGCACCCGCACCCGGTCCCCCAGAGTTTGGGGGGGGCCCGCCACCCAGCATGGGTGGCCCGCCTCCACCAGCCCCTGAAGGAAAATCAACCCCGCGTCCTCATCGGCATCCAGCCAGCCGCCGGGTTCCCCCCACAGTCGGCCCCCCTGGGCTGCATCTGCCCCCAAAAGCGCTTCCAAGGATTCCGGGGGGGTATCCACCCAGAAGATGGCGGTTTTCCAATCAGAATGGGCCGGGGTGAAACCACTGGTCAACCTTAACGGCCCCAGCCGGGAAAAAATTTCCATGTTGGGGCTGCGCCATTGGTGGATGGCCCACAACCGTCGGATTCCCAGGCGGGAAAGGGTGGCGGCCAGGGTCAACGCCTTCAGTTGGGCCGGACCAGCCCCCGGCGCCACTTCGTTGGCACTGCACAGGGAATAAGCAAACCAACTGTCGGGGGGAACCGTCCTTGTCAGGTGCGGGATCAGGATGGCCATGGAAAGAGGCACCAACCCCTGGTATCCGGGGGGGACATTCAACAACCTCCGCAGGCTGGCCCCCGTATGGGATGCCTCCATGCCGTACCCGGTCACCACCCCCGGCAATTCCCCACAATCAAACAAAGCCCAGCGGGGCATATCCAACCCTGTGGGCCCATAAGAAACCTCATCCAGCCGGTGAAGCAGGGTTAAAAACGGCTCGCTGGCCAACAACAACGGGTTCACCTGATGACTTTCCGCCGGAAACAACCCCTCATCCCGGCGGATGTGGATTCCCGGCACCGCCACCACAAAATCCGTCAGCCTGGACAACGACCGGGAAAACAATCGGATGGAACCGGCCATTTGGATAAACTCCCGGAAAGGTGAACCAACCGCCCCGCCCAATCCCCTTTTCCCTGTCGCTGGAAACCGGATGGGGCCGGATGGAGACAACAACCTTGGTTGGGGTGCGGTATCGGTTTTTCTTCATCTTACCATTTTCCCGGTGGAAGTCCCACAACCGCCCGCCGGGGGGGATAACCTTTGCAGGATGGCCTTCCCCATGGTTTAATGTTTTTGATCCCTTACCCGGCACCAACCCGTTTTGCCTTAAACCCTTTCAGCGACATCCATTCATTCCACACCCAAAAAGCCAAAAGGACTGAACCCATGAAATATTCCGTACTCCCCATCAGCGACCCGGAAGTGTATGAAATGGTCAAAGGGGAATCCATCCGTGAAAGTGAAGGGCTGGAGCTGATCCCTTCTGAAAACTATGTGTCCGAAGCGGTGTTGGAAGCCCTGGGGACACTGTTTACCAACAAGTACGCCGAGGGCACCCCCGGCCGACGGTATTATGGGGGCCAGACCTACACCGACCAGATAGAATCCCTGGCCATCAACCGGGCCAAAGCACTGTTCGGGGCGGACCACGCCAATGTGCAACCGCTTTCCGGCGCGGCGGCCAACCTATGCGTGTATTCCGCGTGGCTGGATGTGGGGGATACGGTATTGGCCATGGACCTGGGCCACGGCGGCCATTTGACCCATGGGGCGCCAGTCACCTTTGCCGCCAAGGCGTTCAATTTCATTCGCTACAAAATGAAGGATATCCACACCGGAGAAATTGACTACGACCATCTGGAGGCCCTGGCCTTGGAGCACAAACCCAAAATCATTCTGGCCGGGTTTTCGGCTTACCCCAGGGATTTGGATTACAAACGGTTTGTGGCCATCGCCGAAAAAATCGGGGCGGTGGCCATGGCCGATATGGCCCACATTGCCGGGTTGATTGCCGCGGGGGTGTTGGCCAACCCTTTAAAGGCCGGGTTTCATGTGATGACCACCACCACCCACAAAACCCTGCGGGGACCCAGAGGGGCCATGATTCTCAGCCGGGGAATAGCAGGGAACCCCCTGAAGGCCCCGGAAAAAACCCTGGCGAATCTGCCCACCCTCATAGACCGGGCGGTGTTTCCCGGTCTTCAGGGCGGCCCCCACATGCACCAGATCGCCGCCATCGCCGTGGCCCTGAAAGAGGCATCCACCCCCGCCTTTCAACAATACGGGGCCGATGTGGTTGCCAACGCCAAACAGTTGGCCGCCCGGTTGATGGAAAAAGGATGTGAACTGGTGACCAACGGCACCAGCAACCATCTGATCATGTTGAACACCATGGCCTCCTTCGGCAAAAACGGGGCCGAAATTCAGGAATTGTTGGAATCGGCAGGCATCACCCTGAATAAAAACGCCGTACCGGATGACCCCCTGCCTCCCTTTAAGCCTTCCGGGGTGCGGCTGGGGACCCCCGCCGCCACCTCCAGGGGATTGAAGGCGGCCCACATGGACCAGATAGCCGACTGGATTGTTGCTTTGGCCCGGCAGGAAGCCGCGCCGGAGGATGTGCGCAAACTGGTCAGGCAAATGTGTCTGGCTCATCCCACCCCCAGCGGGCTGGTGGAGCGGGGATAACCCGGCTCCACCTTTCCAACCCCCCATCCAAACCCCCACAGAAAGGCCCCAACCGATGGCAGCCGAAAAAAAAGACCCCACCCCCATAGAACTGACCGTCCGCAACCATGTGGAAGTCACCCCCGTATCCGGCGCTTTCGGCGGGTTCGGGGCCAATGATATGTTTCGGGTGAATTTTCATTACGATGACATGAAGCTGGGCATTCAGATTCAGGATGGCAAGGAGGTGATAGAGCCGTTGGGCATCACCCGGGAAATTCAGGCCCGGCTGGTTATGAACCCCCAGACAGCCATCTCCATTTCCATCTGGATGATGAAAGCCCTGGCCGAAAGAGGGCTGATCAAACCGGAGGATATTGCAAACCACCTGGCAGGCAAAGATGTCAATTGAACCCCAAAAAGAAAGGCGGCGTAAGCCCGCCCCAAAGGGCCGGAAGGCCCTTGGCGGTGCTGAAGCCGCTGGACAGGAACCTCCCTCTCCCCGGTCGCATTCCGCGACAGGAACAACCCCTCTCCCCGCCTGCCTGACGGCAGGCACCCCTCCCCAAACAGGGAGGGGTTGAGCCATGCATTTTTAACTGGATGGCGTCCAACTGGCTTGTGGTTGTTCGGCTTTGCTGTTTGTTGAATCCATTGAAATGTAGAAGGTTATTCCCCCATCCCTGTGTGGGGAGGGGGGCGCCCGAAGGGCGGGGGGAGAGGGAAATTTTGCGGTGCTGAAGCCGCTGGACAGGGCCAAAAAGAAAGGCGGCGTAAGCCCGCCCAAAGCCGCCGACAGGCGGATGGCGGTGCTGAAGCCGCTGGACAGGACCCCCAAAAAGAAAGGCGGCGTAAGCCCGCCCAAAGCCGCCGACAGGCGGATGGCGGTGCTGAAGCCGCTGGACAGGACCCCCAACTTCAGGCAATTTTGCCAGACTGCCAAGTGACAGCGGATTTTATCCACCCAGAATATCCAACATCAGGATCCTCTTCAGTGGGGATTGCCTGTTCCCAATGGTTCAGAAGTGCGGGCAGGAAACAGAAATATGAAAATAAAGACCTTGAAACTGGCTCATTTTCGCGGAGCGGTGGATTTAGAGATCAGTTTTGATGAAAAACTAAACGAGACCTCTGAATAACCCCCTTCAATTCCAGTTTCCTTCCCGCCGACCTCAATTTACGCTGTCATGAATGTAACCACCTCCAGGTGGCTGTTTTTCCCCTTTTCGGGGGATGCTCCAGGTGAGAACCGGGATTTTGGACACAATTTCGCCCTAAGCGGCGGCCTCCAGCAAGGTCATTCTTTTGAGAATGAAGACCATCACCAACAGAGTAGGCAAATCAAAAAACCAGCAAAGCTCTCTTCCCCGGTTTTCTTTCCAATCATGGAACTCCTCCTGGAGAGTTAGCGTTAGTAAGCGTTGAACCATGGCAATCCTTCAAAACGTTCCTATCAACCGGCAGAAATCTCGCATGAGATTTTGACAATATGTTTTGGGATATGGTTTATGTTATCAATAGCCGTTTCTTCTTAGGATACGGCTGATTTTTCAAACCCCTTTCCTGTAATTGAGAGTCTCACATGAATCCTACTTCGGCTGGTATCCTGACCTTATTGGTCGGTTTGCTGGTGGCCCTGACCACCCTTTGGTTTATCGCCCGCTCCCGCCAACAGGAACCGGCGGCCCAAGCCAACCAAGGATTGTATAAGGCCCGCACTCTTTACTTTGTGATTTTGTCATTGTGCCTGTTGGCCGGACTGACCGCCACCCTGGGCAAGGTTCCTTATGGGCAGGCAGATGCGGCCAACTCCCAAGTGGTGGTGAACGTAAACGCCAGTATGTACAACTGGGAAATGGTGAAGGTTGGGGCGGAAAATGCCGGAGAACTGGTGATTCCCGCCCAGAAGGATGTGGAGTTTAGAGTGACCGGGCTGGACGTAAACCATGGATTTGGCGTTTACGATGCCGACGGCCACCTGCTGACCCAGACCCAGGCCATGCCCGGCTATACCAATCGGTTGGTTTACAACTTTGCCCAACCCGGTGTGTACCATGTGCTTTGCCTGGAATACTGCGGCATGATGCATCCTAAAATGAACACCACCTTCCGGGTGGAATAACCACCTTCGCTTTTGGAGAAACACATGAGTAACCCTGCTTTGGATAACAAGCGAATTACGGTGGTTTATACCGTTACCGCATTATTGGTGTTTTTGGTGTTGGCGCTGTTGGGCTGGGTGATGCGTCTTACCCAGTCCGGCATGGTTCAACTTCCCTCCGATGCCTTCTACAGTGTGATGACCCTGCACGGTTTGGGTATGGCGGGGGTGATGTACACCGGGGCTTATGCCGCTCTTTGGTATCTGCTTTCCGGTTATGTTCAGCCCAGCCTGAAGCTGATGAAGATCAATTTTGTCCTCATTTTACTGGGGGTGGTGGGGCTGATCGGCGCCACCCTGATCGGGGGTTTTGGGGCAGGTTGGTATGTGCTTTACCCGCTTCCCTTTATTGAGCAGTGGCCCCGCTGGTCTTCCCTGCTGGCGATCGTCTCCCTGGTGCTGCTGGGGGTGGCTTGGCTGCTGGGGCAGTTGGACCTGTTGCGGGTGTTGGCCCAACGTTATGGCCTGGGGGGTATGCTGGCCTGGCCCACCCTGTTTGGCAAAAAGAGCGAGGCGGTTCCCCCGCTGGTGCTGGTGGCCGCGATCAATCTGTTGGCGGGTGCGCTCACCACGGTGGTGGGGGCGGTGATGCTGGTGCTTTACCTGTTCCAATGGATGGAGCCCACCGTCAGTCTGGACGCCCTGCTGATGAAAAATATGGTCTTTTTGTTTGGCCACACCCTGGTCAATATCACCCTGTACTTCGGCATCGCCGCCATTTATGAACTGTTCCCCAAGTATTCCGGCCGCCCCTGGGTGACCAACCGGGTGGTGGCGCTGTCTTGGAATGTCACCTTTGTACTGGTGATGCTGGTGTTTTTCCACCACCTGTACATGGACTTCGCCAACAACATTGCGTTGCACTACATCGGTCAAGTCGGTTCTTACCTGTCCGCCATTCCGGCCACCGTGGTCACCGTGTTTGGAGTGCTGGCTCAGATCAACAGATCCGGTATCCGCTGGAGCTTTGTGCCGCTGACCTTCACCCTGGGGGTAATGGGCTGGATAATCGGGGGCTTTGCCGCCATCGTGGACACGACCATCGCCATCAACCTAACCTTCCACAACACCCAATGGGTGCCGGCTCACTTTCATACCTACTTCCTGTTGGGGTTCGCGGTGATGCTGTTCGGTATCTTTTACCACCTGTTGGAACCGGAAGCCGAGAAGTTGGCCAAAACGTCGCTGGCCGCCATTTTGGTGGGTGGATACGGCTTTGTGACCATGTTTTATCTGGGTGGGGTCAACAGCGTGCCGCGCCGATTTTCCGGCTATGAGGCTGTCCAGACGGGAACCATCGCCCAGACCGGTCACGATCTGGCGGTTTATGCGGTGGGCTTCGCGGCCATTTTGTTGGTGGGCGTGTTGCTGTACTACGCGGCCGTGTTCAGGCGGATTGGTGCGGCATGGAACCGGGCGTAATGTTATCCGCCAAGTCCCTGCGTTTTTTTGGGTTTGCCATGCCCTTGCTGACGGCCGGTTTTTGGGTGGGACTGATCGGTTGGTGGACGTTGGGCTTTACCGCCTTTACGGCCACCTCACATACGTTTAATCTGGCGGGGCCTTTGCCCCGTCAGGCTGCTTCTTTGGCCCTGGTGAATCACCAGGGCCATTTTTTTTCACTGATCCAGCCAAACGGACCCTACCGACTGGTCTATTTTCACTTTCTCTCCTGCCGCCAGATTTGCCCCTTGTTGCACAGCCGCCATTTGGAAATTTTGCGCTCGCTGCCCCCTGTCAAACAGGCCAACCTGGAACTGCTGGCCATCAGTGTGGATCCGGCCGACACCCCGGACAAGCTATGGGCCCACCTGCGTCATCTGGATTCTCCGCCCAATCTGGTGATGGCCGCTTTGGATGGCCCTCAACCCCAATCTTTGCAGGCATTGGGGGTTTCCGTGGTGCGTAAGGCTGACGGCAGCTACAACCACCCGGCCTTCAGCTTTCTCATCAACCCCCAAGGAAAAATGGTGCTGGTGGTGGACGGCAACACCCCCCCAGCGCAGGCGGCCCGCCGGATAGAGAAAGAACTGCCATGAGTCCGGTTCAAAGCGTATCAGACAAACGGTTTTTCCGGCCGGGGTGGTTCTGGGCGGCCCCTCTGGCGGCGGTGGCGGTATCCTCGCCCCCCCTTTCCCCCTGGTTGCAGACCACCATGGCGGGCCACATGCTGGTCCAAATGCCTCTGTTGCTTTTGTTGGGCGGGGCCTGGGGGGGCCGGGTGACGCTGCTGCCCGCCGCCGCCGACCCCTGGGGGCTGACCGGGCTGGTCTGGTTTGTGGGAACCCATCTGTTTTGGTGGATTCCCCGGTCCCTGGACCTGGCCACCCTTCAGCCGGGCTGGGGAGCACTGATGCACGGCTCACTGTTTGCGGCCGGGTGGGCTCTGGGCCAAAGCTGGGCCAGAGCCCCCTTTGCCCTGCAAGGAACACTGGCCGTCCACCTGGTCGCTCTGCTACTGGCCATGGGGGTGATTTACCAGGGAGCCCTGTTCGTGGTTTGCCAGTCCTATCCGCTGGAGCAGCAACAGGAAATGGGCGGCCTGCTGTTTTGGGGGGCGGGCGGCCTTTACCTGCTGCTGGTGGTCTGGGCGGGGATAAAGCTGGGCGGAAAAAAAATTGGGTGAGGGGGAGCACACCTCCCTTATACACGACGGAAGAAGACCCGGAAGGGTTAAAAAAACATCGTTCTCTTGGTTTATTTGACCAGCAGAATGTAATGGCAGTTGAGATACCCCCCGCTGTCCCCTACCAGATACCCGAAGCGGTCCCCCACCTCAATAAAAAAGCGGCTTTGCCCGGCAGGTACCGTATAGCGGGCTTCCAGGGATTTTTTAGGGGCATAGGAGGCTGAAAGGTCCTGGTGCTCATCAAACACCCGGACGGCGGGGGTGAGATTGGTCTGGCCCAGCCGCTCCCAGGTGAGGATGACGGTCTGGCCCGGTTTGGCTTCCACGGTGTAAAAATCTGTGTCTCTGCGGGCACTTAGAAAGCCGTAAATCGGAGCATTGAGCCCCACCGGATTGGCCCGGTCAAACAGACCGTTTTGTTCTTTTTCCGAAAATCGGGGATTCAGCCCCTCCCTGCCGGGCAACAACAAAAAAGGTTCCAGCAGCCGTTCCACCATTTTGGGGCGCACGGATTTGGGAAAGGGGACCGGCATTTCATATTTGGCCACATTCATCCGGGTGACCGCGATGGAAAGCCCCTCTCCGCTGACCGCCACATCCGATATGGTGAACTCCCCGGTTTTTCTCCCCACCAGACCCTGGCTGGCGGATTCCAGGCTTCCACCCAGGGGGCCGGAATAAGTAACCGTATCGGGCGAAAGACGGTACAGCACAAAGTTTTTAAAGGCGGGCATGGTTTTGAAGAAATCCGTTTCAAAACTTTCCTGATCGTACACCGACTTTAACCCTTTGACCGCCAGCATCACCCGTTGGGAGGATTCTTCCACCAGCACCGGTTCCTGGATCCGGTCCGGTTGAATCTGGCTGATCAACGGCTTGATCAGTTCCTTGACCACCGGCCCTTCCACCGCCAGGGGTGCCTTGGGGTTGGCCAGGGGGCCTTTGAATTCCTGATTGAACACCGCCAGGGGGGTGCCGGTGGAGGGTTGGTAAAACACTGCCTTCATGGCGGAAGGGTCCCCTCCCCCCCACCCGCCGGGGGCCGACAAATAAAATGAAACAAACAACACCATAATGGGGGTATCGGTTTTTTCCCTCAGCACCTTTTTGCGCCCGGGGGTATCCTTGTAAGGCTCGTCCAAAGCCTTGGCCTCCCTGGGCTCCAGTTCCACCTCTTTGGCCAAATCCAGATTCAACAGGTCCAGCCTTTGCTTCAGATCATTCAGAGCGGCCTGTTTTAAGGGGGGTTCCTTTAAAAAGGGGTCCTCCCGATTATAGGCCAGCCACACCGGTTTGGGTTTTTCCCCCAAAATGGGCAGGGAAATCTCCTTCAGGCTTTCCTCCAACTGGACCCGATTGATCCGGATATCCAGCTTCACCATGTATTTTTTATTGTCGGCGGAGCTTTGTTGGTCCACCACCCGGTAGGAACTGATAAATTTTTGGGTTCGGGAGTAAATCCTGCT
>JAOUFO010000324.1 GCA_029858165.1 Deltaproteobacteria bacterium
GGTGGGGGAAAAACTGGAGGACCTGGAGCCGTTTCACCCGGAGCGGGTGGCGTCCAGGGTGTTGGGCATGGGCGATCTGGTCGGCCTGATTGAAAAAACCCAAGCCGCCTTTGATGAAACCCAGGCGCTGGAACTCCAGCGCAAAATGAGCCACAATGAGTTCACCCTGGAGGACTTTTTAGAACAATTGCGGACTTTGCGTTCCATGGGCAGTATGAAAGACCTGCTGGGAATGATGCCGGGGGCTTCCGGTGTGTTAAAAAACGCCAACATGGATGAACGCCAGTTTGTAAAAGCCGAGGCCATCATCACCTCCATGACCAAGGCAGAGCGGCGAAATTTCCAGATGATCAACGCCTCCCGGCAAAAAAGAATCGCCAGGGGGTCCGGCACCAAGGGCAGTGATGTGGTGCGGCTGCTGAAGCAGTTTGCCCAAATGCAAAAAACAATGAAAAAGGTCTCCCGGATGGGAGACCCCACCCAAATGGCAAGGTCTTTGTTTCCAGGCCAGGGTTAACCACCGGCCAGACCGGCCAAGCATAATCGGAGAATAGCAACGTGTCTTTAAGCATCAGGCTCACCAGAGGCGGCGCCAAAAAACGCCCGTATTACAGTATCGTGGTGGCAGAAAAGTCCTTCCCCCGGGATGGCCGCAATCTGGAAAAATTGGGGTATTACCATCCCCTGGATACGGCCAGCCCGTTGTTGGTGGATGCGGACCGGGCCAAATATTGGCTGGGTGTGGGGGCACAACCCTCCGAGCGGGTCGCCCGGCTGTTGAACACCCAAGGGTTCAACCTTCCGGTGCACACCCTGAAGCCCGAAAGAGAAAAAGCCGCTAAAGAGGCCAAAGAAGCCAAGGCCAAAGAGGAAGCCGCCGCCGCCGCAGCCGCCAAAGAGGCGGCCAAAGCAGCCGCCGCCGCAGCGAAAGCCGCCGAAGAAGAGGCCAAAGCATCCGCCGCCGCCGCCAAGGTTGAGGAAGCCAAGCCGACTGAAGATGCGGCCGCCCTGGATGCAGAAGCCCCGGCAGAAAAAAGCTGATTGATGGCGCCCCTAGACCGGAATCAATTGACGGTGATCGGGCGGGTGACGGCCCCCCACGGGGTGCTGGGGGATATCAAGGTGGCCCCACAAACGGAAGACCCGGCCTATTACCAGACGTTGAAAGAGGTGTACCTGGATTCCCCCAAAGGGTTAAAAGGGTTTAAGGTCAAAGCGTTTGTCTGGAAGGGTGCCTGGTGGCTGGCCCGATTGGAGGGGCTGGATGACCGGACCGCGGCCGGGGATTTAAAAGGGGCCATGGTGCTGGTGCAGGACAGCCAGTTAAAGCCCCTGGCAGAAGACGAATACTTCATCCATGATCTGATGGGGTGTCGGGTGGAATCCCCCCAGGGGGAAAACCTGGGGCAGGTGACAGAACTGATGGAAACCGGGGCCGATCCGGTGTTGGTGGTGCGGCGGGGCGATCTGATGGATACCGAATGGCTTCTGCCCCTGGCGGCCGCTTATGTACAATCGGTGGATGCTGCGGCAAAGATCATCCATGCGGACCCCCCGGTGGAACTGCTGGAACTGAATCTCCCAGACCCTTCGGCTGAAAAAACCGGTTTGCGACAAAAAGAGAGTCCCGGCCTAAAGGCAAAAAGAGAGGCCCGTCCCAAAGGCCAAAAGTAAGTTTCGGGCAATATAGTCAGTTCCGGCCATAGGGATGGTGGGGATCAAACAATAGCGCGATTCAAATTGCGCTGTCCCCGGCAGGCCTGACATGAAAAGCCGCCCGGAGCATATGGCGACAAACCTTTTTATGAGACGGTGTTTTGAAGCACCCCGGATCAGGCCGGTAAAAAACAACCAGTCATCCGCAGGTCAGGCCCCAGGTGCCCCATGCGCATAGAAGTGCTGACCCTGTTTCCCGGTTTGTTCGGCCCGTTTTTGGCTGAAGGATTGATGGGCCGCGCCAGAGAAAACGGGCTGGTGGAAACCGGTCTGACCCACCTGAGAGAATTCGGCATGGGGCGCCACCGGGTGGTGGATGACATCCCCTATGGAGGGGGGGCAGGCATGGTGCTAAAGCCGGAGCCGGTGTTTGGAGCGGCCCGCCGGATAGCCCAGGGGTTGAACGAGCAGGGGTTGAAGCCCCATTACATCCTGGTCACCCCTCAGGGGGTGCCCTTCAACCAAGCCAAGGCCCGCCAATTGGCCGGGCGGCAGGAAGCCCTTGTGTTTATCTGCGGGCGGTATGAGGGGTTTGACGAGCGGATCCGGCAGGGGCTGGCTGATGAGGAGATTTCCGGCGGGGATTTTATCTGTCTGGGGGGGGAGGTGATCGCCATGGCCATCATGGAGGCGGTCATCCGGTTGATTCCCGGAGTGCTGGGAAATCCGGAATCCACCCTCCACGAATCCTTTTCCGCCGGGGGGTTGGAATACCCTCAATACACCCGGCCGCCGGAATTTGAAGGGATGGGGGTGCCCCAGGTGCTGCTTTCCGGAAACCATCAGGCCATCGCCCGATGGCGGGAAGCACAAACCCTGGAGCGCACCCGACTGAAAAGGCCGGAACTGCTTTCCACCCCCTTGGAAACTTTCCACCCCCTTGGAAAACAGGGATGAGAAATCGGGAAAAAAGAGGGTCGCCGGAAAAAGCCCTTAACGCCCGGAGGTTGAATTTTACACACCGCCCCCAGGGCGAACACAGGCCTTAACAGGCAAAAGAACCAGCCGGAA
>JAOUFO010000325.1 GCA_029858165.1 Deltaproteobacteria bacterium
TGGATCAGAGTGGAAATTTTCCGGGTGTCTTCCGTCTGCCATTTTTTCATCAGTTCCCGGGCAAGGTCGGCCCGTCCCACCAGCCGGGTCACCAATTCCTGACGCACCCGGATCAGGCGGTCTTCCATCTCCCGGTCTCTGCGTTTGGATGCGGATTCCCGATCTTCTTCCCGTTGGGATTTGCGGTCTTCCCGTTCTTCGGCCCTGGAGGGTTTGGGTTCAGCGGGCGGCTCCGGCGGGGGAGGCTGATAGGGCGGCGGTTGATAAGGGGGCGGCTGATAGGGGGGCTGCTCCGGCGGGCGCTTCATCTGGTTGACGGCCCGGTTTACATGGTTGGACAGGTCCCCTACGGCGTTGTCCACCGCGTTTTTTACCAGACCTTCCAGGTCCCCCACGGCATCCTCCATGGCGTCTTTCACCATGTCCTCCAGGTCGTCCATGCCGTCCTTCATCAGGTCTTCCAAATCCCCCAGGCCGCTCTTTACTTTGTCCTCCAGTTCCCCCACCCGGTCATCCACCACATCCTCCAAATCCCCCCGGATGGAATCGGCGATATCTCCCGCATCCGGAATTTTGGGGATTTTGGGAGTTTTTGGGGCCTGGATGTACATGATCCGAAACAGGACAATCAACAACATCAGCACCAGCAATCCCAACAGCCCCCACAACAGCCAGTCTTTCCAGGTCAGTCCCCCAAGGGCCTGTTCGTCGACGGCGGCGGCGGCGGCCTGGGCTTCCATCTCGGCCTTTTGCTTCGCCGGTTCCTCAGGGGTGATCACCTGCATATCCAGCCGGTCCCCTCTTTCAGGGTTGAAATCGGCCAGTACCGTCACCAAAGAGCGGATATAATTCATTTCGGCGGGGGTCATCTCCTTGTACAACAGGATGCGCACCCCCACCTGGGTCACCTTGTATTTTCCGGTATAGCCCGAATCCCCCCCCGGCATATCCCGATTCATCTGAAAACCGGGAAGTTCCAGGGTGTTTTCAAAAATCTGGTCCTGGGGTTTTTGATAGGGCTGGCCCTCCACCGTCACTTTCAGGGCGTAATTGTTGGCCGCCACCAAAAAGGAAAGCCGGTCGTGCAGGATGCCTTCCAGCTTTTGACGGTAGCTGTCCAGGTCATCAACAATCTGGGAGTCTGTTTTTTTGGTTTGAATGGCCGACGGGGACCGGGGGCTGAACCCTTCCGCCGGGGAGACGGAGCCTTGGGCCGACTGGGCGGAACCTTGCTCCGGGGCAGGGGCCTGTTGGGACAGCACCGGTACCGGGCTGAAAGCCAGCAGAAAACCCAAAAAAAGCAATGCGGTGATCGGTCGTTTTGTGGTGTTCATGGTTATCCCTTAACCAACCGCTCCGGAAAAATCGCTGGAATCATTGCCCAAGCCGGATGCGGGTGAGCAATTCTTCCAATTCCCGGTTTTGCGGATCCAATTCCATGGATTTTTCCCAATATTTTACCGCCAATGATTTCCATTTCATGGCGTAGTACATAGAGCCTAGCATAGAGTATGCCTGCGAGTTGTTCGGCTCAATAGAAATCGCTTGCAGTATTTGGTCCAGGGCGGCAGAAAAATCCCCTCTGAAGTACGATTTTCTGGCGCGGATCAGGTGGGCGGCACTGCGGCTTTCGGCGTACATATCGGCTGTGCCCGGCTTCCATTGCCGCTTTCGCGGCGGCTCCGCCGGAGGCTCATCCAAAGGGGGTTTTTCATCCTGCTTCCCGGCAATTTCTTCCCCTTTTTCAGCCTGGGGCCGTTCCACCGCCACCACTTGCAGTTGGTCCCCCTTGGCAGGCTCCAGGCCGCTGCGGGCTGTGATATCACGGGCCAGGGATTCCTTGCGTCCCTCAAGAGTTTTGGTCACCATCACAATCACCTGGCGGATTCTGGCAAACTCCGGAAAAATCTCCGCTTTGGCCCCCTCCCCCTTGGGGGGCACAATGTAGCGGTCAAATCCGGGCAGTTTCAGCCGCTCCATGGATTCCGGCTGATCTTTATCCCCCACCCGCAAATACCCCACATGGACAATCACATCCAACAATTCCTCACCCACAATGTCCCGGGCGGTCAGCATCACCCTTTTTTTCAAGGCTTGTTCCTGCCCCGGCACATCCATCCCGGGGGGGGAAGTCCATTCCAGGGCCAGTGCCCCCCCCGGCCAAACGGCCAGGGCCGCCAGCCAAACCAGCAGGATCGGTTTGACCCACGGGGGAATCCGCCCCCCAAGGATGGTTTTCAGGCCGGACACGCTCATCTGGCTCCCCCTGGGTTTGGAGACGGGGCGGCTGGAGTTTGGGCACCCAAAAATTGGATCAACTTGGCCACCTCCATGTTGGATGGGTCGTAGGCCTGACTTCTGCGCCAGGAGGCCAACGCCGCCTGGGTGTTTTGCAGGGTGTAATACACGGACCCTTCCATGGCCAGATAAACCGACCGCTCCTGGTTGGAAACGGCTTTTTGAAAAGCCCCCTGGACCAGTTTGATGGAATCGGTGTACCGCCCTTCATCATAGGCAATACGGGCCAGCGTGATGGGGTCCATTTGCCCCCCCCCGGCGGCAGGGATTCCGGCAGGCATCCCCGCGGCCATCCCCGCGGCCATCCCAGCGGCCATCCCCGCCCCCCCCGGCGGCAGGGCGGCCCGTTCCAATTGGGGCTCGGACCCTTTGGATTCCTCCCCCAGTTGATCCATCAGCTCTTTTTCCGGCAGGGT
>JAOUFO010000327.1 GCA_029858165.1 Deltaproteobacteria bacterium
ATCCCAAACGATTGCTGGGTTTGCTGGTGGAACAGGGATGTTATTTTTCCGGCCCGGAAAACGAGGGGGTTCCCTTCCGAAAAAGAAGCCTGACCCACCCGCTGCCTTCAACCCCGTCCAAACCGGTGTATGCCGACCCTTCCACCCTTCCCGGAGAATCCCGGCGGCTGCCCCTGATGGTTCATCTTTTTTTTATCGCCATTTTAAACCGTCTCAAAACCACCCCCATGGAATTCAACCGGGTGGTGGAGGAATTGGGCGAACTGCTGAAGCAACACGGACTGAAAGTAAAAATGTACCGTTCTTACCAGTATTTAAGGGATTGGGACCATCTGATCTCCACTTTGGATGAGATTTCCAGATACCCGGCACAGGAAACCTTTGATCTGTTTTGCGGGGCACTGTTCGCATATTATGATCTGGTCAACCCCCCCCGGTAAACGTCGGCGGGGGGAAAACAGTCCACGGGATGGCCCGTCGGATTTGACAGGGTTCTCAGGTCAGCACATCAGAAACACCGGGTGAAAATCAACCTGAAAGCCCGCTAATGGGGCTGAGGGAGAGGAAAGAATGGAAAACCCGCCACACAGAAATAAAGTGAAGAAGCCATCCCGGTTGGGTTATGCTCTGATAGATGCGTGGGGGGCAATTCGCCGGATCCGGTTTGATATCAGCCACCCTTTCCAGCCATTTTTATGAAATCCGTTTTTCTTGTCCTTCTGACTCTTTTTTTGCTTTTTTCCATCCCGGCGGTGGGGGAGGAGGTGGAATACATTTACCATTGGGAACGCCAGTTTTACGGCAGCCTGGATGGCCGGGAGTTCCTGCTGCACAACCGGGACCTGTCATTTGCCAAACTGGCCTTCGGCGATCTGGATGGAGATCACAACCCGGACCTGCTGGCGGGCAGCACCGATGGTCATATCAGCCTGTTCATGAACACGGGCACCCCGGATTCCCCCAGGTGGCAGTTGACCGAAGAACACCTGCGCGCGGTTAAACATGTAAAAGAAAAAGGGGTGTTGAGACGTGTGATGCGGGAGATTGAACTGACGGGCCACACCGCCCCTTTTTTAGTGGATATTGACCAGGACCAGGATATGGACCTTTTCGTGGGAGACCAGCAGGGCCGGTTGATTTTCTACCGGAACATCGGAACCCCCAGCCTGTCGGCCTTTGAGGAAACATCCCCCTCTTTGGTGGATAAGGATTTCGGCACCTTTTTGGTTCCCACTTTGGCGGATGTGGACCGGGATGGGGATGAAGATTTGGTGGTGGGCACCAAAGGAGGAGATGTTTTTCTGGTGATCAACCAGGGAGACAAAAAAAAAGCCGCCTTTTGTATCCGCCGGAGCCCAACCGATCAGGAGGAGGTGGAGGATGGCACCACCGTTTCTTTGGCCCCCTGCCGCCCTCTTCCCCGCCGGATCGCCTCCATCGCCCCCGAAAAAAATGCCGCCCCCGGTTTGGTTGATTGGGATGAAGACGGCCTGCCTGATCTGTTCGTGGGCCAAAGCAACGGGGGGATCTATTTCTTTCCCAACAAAGGCACCCCCACCGCCCCCCTGTGGAAAGCCAGTCAAAGAAAATTTTTATCCATTGACGAAGGGGGTTATGCCAGTCCGGTTTTTTTGGATATCAACAGGGATCATCACCCGGACCTGCTTTCCGGCAGCGGCACCAATCAGGTGTTTGCCTATACCACCCAGGGAACCAAAAGCCATTTGGATGTCTGGGAGGTGACCCCCAATTTTTTAAGCATCAACCGGTTGGGGGGCCATTCCAGTCAGGTGGTGGTCACCACCGGGGACCTGGATGGAGACAACGATCCGGATTTGATTTTGGGAACCAAAGAGGGACGGGTGATGCTGTTCACCAACACCGGAACAGCCAAAAAAGCCGCCTGGGCCCTGACCAATGACAATCTGTTCCCGGAGCCATCCCGGAAAAACGCAGCCCCGTTGTTGGTGGATATAGACCAGGATAAAGACCTGGACCTGATCATCGGAGGATTGAACGGACGGCTGATTCTGGTGTTGAACACAGGCAGCGCCAAAAAGCCCCGGTGGGAATTGGAAACCACCGCCTTCGCCGGGGTGGATGTGGGGTCCAACAGTGTGGCTGCCGCCACCGACCTGGACGGGGATGGGGATTTGGACCTTTTTGTGGGCAACAACCAAGGCAGGGTGGTGTTTTTCCAAAACAACGGACCGCCCGCCAACCCATCTTTTTCCCTGGTTTCCACCCATTTTGCCAACACCATGGGAGCCAAGGGGGCTCACCCGGCCTTTATGGATTGGAATGAAGACGGCAGGCCGGACCTGTTGGTGGGAGATTCCCAGGGAAAACTGACCCTGTATTTGAACCAAAATGAAAAAGGAGAGCCCCCCCGCCGCTGGAACCCGACTCCCACAGCCTTTGGGGAGCAATGGGTGGCAGGGAACAGCGCCCCCCACCTGAATGACCTGAATGGGGACAAAAGACCCGATTTGCTGGTGGGAGACGGTCAGGGAAACCTGCTGGTTTGGCTGAACATTGGTTCTGAAAAAATATCCCTCAATCCCGCTGATCCCCCCCCTCCACCGGAGGATTCAGAACCTCCCCCGCCGGAAAAAGACGGTGAACTGTTGGCGGGAGAGGAAACCGTGCCCATTGTGACCGGCCCCATCCCCCCGGCCATGGCCCTGGTTGATAAAAATTGGGGCGGG
>JAOUFO010000326.1 GCA_029858165.1 Deltaproteobacteria bacterium
GGTCGGGCGGGGGGGTTGTTGAATCATTCCATGTACCCACCAGGACATCCGGGGTCCCCGGCGGTTGGTCCTGGGAAAATTTTTCCAGATCAACTGATGATCCTGATTCATCCTTTGCTGGCGCCACGCTGTGGGAAACATCACCCCGGCCGCCATCAGAGACAACAGATAAGCCGCCCCCAAAAGGGCCAAACCAGCCACGGGCAGCAACCATTGGGCACTTAAAAAAGCCGGACGCTCCACCCAGCCGGTCAATCCGGCGGACGCCAATCCCGTCAACAACAAACAGGTGTAAATCAACAAAGCAGGCTGGTAACGCATGAATTCCTTGCCTGGGGTACGCTGATCAAAAAAAAAGGTTTGGTCGGCGGCCCCCCCAGAGGGCGGCCAGCCTGGGTTAAGGGTTTCTCTCACAACCAAAATCCAGTAGGCTCAAGAGAAATGCAGTCAGCCAGCCCAAGTCGTTTGGAGCCGACAGGCGACACAACGCAAGGCTGTGCTGACTGCTGGACAGGACCCCAAGAGAAATGCAGTCAGCCAGCCCAAGTCGTTTGGAGCCGACAGGCGACACAACGCAAGGCTGTGCTGATTGCTGGACAGGACCCCAAGAGAAATGCAATCAGCCAGCCGCGCTCTCTTGATTTGGCAGCCAATCCATTGGATGGATTCCTTATGACAAGCCCTGAATTCCCCCTGACGGACCCCCAGGAGGCCTCTTTGCGCCCTTCCACGTTACAGCACTATGTGGGGCAGGTCGAGATTAAAGAAAACATGAAGGTGTTCATCCAGGCTGCCAAAAACCGCCGCCAGCCCTTGGATCATGTGCTGCTGAGCGGGCCTCCCGGTGTGGGAAAAACCAC
Source organism: Deltaproteobacteria bacterium (assembly GCA_029858165.1). Classification (GTDB taxonomy): domain Bacteria; phylum SAR324; class SAR324; order SAR324; family JACQKK01; genus JAOUFO01. Next base: position 861 of record JAOUFO010000326.1, read on the forward strand.
CCTGGCCCATATACTGGCCCACGAAATGGGGGTGAGTATCAACTCCACCTCCGGCCCTGTGCTGGAACGCCAGGGGGATCTGGCCGCCATCCTGACCAACATGGAGCCGGGGCAGGTGTTGTTTATAGACGAAATCCACCGGATGAACCGGACCGTGGAGGAGGTGTTGTATTCCGCCATGGAGGATTTCAAGCTGGACATCATCATCGGCCAGGGACCCATGGCCCGCACCGTCAAGCTGGATCTTTCCCCATTTACCCTGGTGGGGGCCACCACCCGGGCGGGGCTGCTGTCATCCCCCTTGCGGGACCGGTTTGGCATTCCCTGCCACTTGCGTTTTTACACCGGCCTGGAACTGCGGGAGATCATCCACATGGCCTCCACCACTCTGGGCATCCGCCTGACCGCCAACGCCGCCCTGGAATTGGCCGGACGGTCCAGGGGGACCCCCCGGGTGGCCCTGCGGTTGCTGCGCCGCCTGCGTGATTTTGCCGATGAATCCGGGGCACCCTCGGTGAACACGGCTTTGCTCAGGGCCAGCCTGTCCCGCCTGGGGGTGGATTCCCTGGGGTTGGAGCAACCTCACCGCCACCTGTTGGAGGTGATTGCCCACAAGTTCAACGGAGGGCCGGTGGGTTTAAGCACCCTGTCGGCGGCCATATCCGAAGCCAGGGATACCATAGAGGATGTGTATGAGCCTTACCTGATTCAGGCGGGGCTGTTGCAGCGCACCCCCCAGGGACGGGTGGCCACCCCCCAGGCCTTTGTCCATCTGGGGCTGGCATCCCCCGCCGGACAATTGCCCCTGTTGGCGGAACCGGCCACCTGATGGACCGCTTACGGGTTTGGGCTGGACAAAACCGCCGCCTTTGTTCAGGGTAGGGAGGGTATCCGGCTCAAATGGGTTGCTGACTGTGGCCCGCCGGTTGCCGCCCGCCCTTCCCGGCCAAAACCCGCAGCGGTGGGCAGAGATGTTGTTGGGAACCTGACGGTTCAAACCGGCGGCCGCCAGCCGAAAAGGACCGCGGGGGGGGACTCAAACAACCTGAACCAAGCGAAACCTCAAATGATTCAACCCACCGTCAAAGGGAAAACCATGCGCCTGTCTGCCCCAAAACCGATTCTGATGGGGGCCGCCCTTTTGGCCCTGTTCGCGGCTCCGGCTTTGTTTCCTGCCACGGCCCTGGCCGGAGAGCCGGGCCGGGGTTTTGTTCCTCCGGTATGGACCATATTTCCCTTTGTGGGGATTTTGCTTTCCATCGCCCTGTTCCCTTTGTTCGCCCCCCATTTCTGGGAACATCATTACCCAAAGGTGAGTGGATTCTGGCTGGTACTGGCCGTGATTTTGATGGTGTTTTCCGTTCCTGAGAATATGCGCTTCTCAGAGGCCTTCGGCAGCCATTTCTTTTCCACCACAGAAGAATACATCGCCTTCATCATATTGCTGGGGTCTCTGTTTATTATTTCCGGCGGGATTTTCATCACCGGGAACTTCCAGGGATATCCTCTGGTCAACACCGCCATTCTGGCCCTGGGGGCTGTGCTGGCCAGTTTTATAGGCACCACCGGGGCGGCCATGTTGCTGATCCGTCCGTTGATTCGGGCCAACAAATCCCGGTCCAAACAAACCCACATTTACGTTTTCTTTATTTTTATCGTCTGCAATGTGGGGGGGACCCTCACCCCCATCGGGGACCCCCCTTTGTTTCTGGGTTTTTTGCAGGGAATCCCTTTTGAATGGACCTTGCGGTTGACCCCGGAATGGGCTTTTGTAAACGGCATGTTGTTGATTTACTTTTACCTGATAGACCGCTTTCAGGTGACGCCATCAGATTTTTCCCCCTCAAA
>JAOUFO010000328.1 GCA_029858165.1 Deltaproteobacteria bacterium
CTTTTCTTTATGGGTTCCTGTCCGGCAATCAGCACCGGCGGTTATTTGTCGCCTGTCGGCTCCAAATCCCTTAGCCGGGCTGATTGCACTTCTTTATGGGTTTTGTTGTTCACTGCTTGTATTTCATGATAGTGTTGTCATCAGAAAACATTCGGAGAACGGAAGCCCGTACCATTTCCCGGCGGCGGAAAACACACATTCCGCGCCCACCGGTGAACCACCCTTCCCGCCTCCTCCCCACCCAAACGTCCACCCATCCGCACGGAGCATGATGGATCTATTTGACCAGCACATCACCCCAGTAAACATTGAAGATGAAATGCGCGACTCCTATCTGGAGTACGCCATGAGCGTCATCATCGGGCGCGCCCTGCCCGATGTTCGGGACGGCCTGAAACCGGTCCACCGGCGGGTGTTGTTTGCCATGCACGACCAGGGCAACCACCACAACAAGCCTTATCGCAAATCGGCCAGGGTGGTGGGGGATGTGATCGGCAAGTACCATCCCCACGGGGATTCCGCCGTGTATGACACCGTTGTGCGGATGGCCCAGCAGTTTTCTTTGCGATACCCCCTGGTGGACGGTCAGGGGAACTTCGGCTCGGTGGATGGCGATTCCGCCGCCGCCATGCGCTACACCGAAGTGCGCATGACCCCCATCGCCCATGAAATGCTGCTGGATATAGACAAGGACACGGTTGATTTCCAGCCCAACTACGATGAATCCCTGAATGAACCCAAGGTTTTGCCTTCCCGGATTCCGGGGTTGCTGCTGAATGGCTCCACCGGCATCGCGGTGGGGATGGCCTGCAACATTCCCCCCCACAACCTGACCGAAGTGTGCGATTCGTTTTTGTATTACATAGACAATCGGGATACCTGCGCCGCCACCGACCTGATGGAAATGATGCCGGGGCCGGATTTTCCCACCGGCGGGTACATCATGGGCAACGCGGGGATTTTGGAGGCCTACGCCACCGGGCGGGGAATCATCCAGATGCGGGCCAAGGCCGAGGTGGAAACCGATCCCAAAACCGAACGGGAAAAAATCATCGTCACCGAAATCCCCTACATGGTGAACAAGGCCCGGCTGGTGGAAAAAATAGCCGATCTGGTGCGGGATAAAACCCTGGAGGGCATCAGCGATCTGCGGGATGAATCGGACCGGGATGGGATGCGCATTGTGATTGAACTGAAAAAAGGGGCGATGGGCGAGGTGTTGTTGAACAACCTGTACAAGCTGACCCAGATGCAAACCTCTTTCGGCATCATCATGCTGGCGGTGGTGGATAATCAGCCCAAGGTGCTTTCTCTGCCCCAGGTGTTTCATTTCTTTCTGGGCCACCGCATTGAGGTGGTGGAGCGCCGCACCCGCTTTGAACTGGCCAAGGCCCAGGCCCGCCAGCATATTTTGGAAGGTCTTGAAATCGCCTTGAACCATCTGGATGAGGTGATTGAGAAAATCAAAAAGGCCCCCAACCCTTCCGAGGCCCGGGCCATGCTGGTGCAGGATTACTCTTTGAGCGAAATCCAATCCAAGGAAATCCTGGAAATGCGTCTGCAACGGTTGACCGGATTGGAACAGAAGAAAATCCGGGATGAGCTTCAGGAAGTGACCGCCCAGATTGCGGATTTCATGTCCATTTTGGCGGACCGCAAACGGGTGCTGGATATCATCCGGGGGGAAACCAAAGCCATCCGGGAAAAATACGGGGACGCACGGCGGACTGAAATCATCCCTCTGGCCAGTGAAATCCGCCATGAGGACCTGATCGCCGTGGAGGAAATGGTGGTGACCATTTCCCGCTTGGGCTACATCAAGCGCACCCCGGTGGATACCTACCGCACCCAGGGGCGGGGGGGCAAGGGCAAGGTGGGGATGACCACCCGGGATGAAGACTTTGTGGAAAAAATGTTTGTGGCTTCCACCCACGATGCTTTGTTGATTTTTACCAATGTGGGCAAGGTGTACCTGAAAAAGGTGTGGGAAATCCCGGTGGTCAGCCGGGTTGGGCGGGGCAAGGCGGTGGTGAATCTGCTGCCCCTGGAAGAAGGGGAAAAAGTACGGGCTTATCTGCCGGTTTCCGGTTTTGAAGATGGAAAATACATCCTGATGGCCACCGAAAAAGGAATTGTAAAGAAAACCGAAATGTTGGCCTACGCCAACCCCCGCAGTGTGGGCATCCGGGCGATCAACATAGACCCGGATGACGAATTGACCCATGCGGTGATTGTGGAGGGGGAACAGGAGATATTTATGGCCACCCGCCGGGGGCTGTCCCTTAGAATCAACCACAACGACATCCGTCCCATCGGCCGCATCGGCCGCGGGGTGATGGGCATCCGGTTGAATGAGGGGGACCGTCTGGTGGGGTTGGAGGTTCTGGAATCTCTGGATGGGGATATTCTCACCATCACCGAAAACGGCTACGGCAAAAAAACCAAAATCATGGATTACAAACAGGGCAGCCGGGGCAACAAAGGGGTGTTTACCATCAAAACCTCCACCCGCAACGGCCAGGTGGTGGGAATTCTTCCTTTGGTGGGTGAGGTGGACGTGATGTTGATCACCCAAATCGGCAAACTGATCCGGCTCAACCTGGAAAAACTGCGCACCATGGGCCGGCTGGCCCAGGGGGTCCGCCTGATTCAAATGGGGGAAAACGAAAAAGTCGTGGCTGTGGCCACCATTGTGGA
>JAOUFO010000329.1 GCA_029858165.1 Deltaproteobacteria bacterium
AAAACGAAACATGCCCCACTGTGTGATAGCTACTGAAAATTTGGGTGAATGTCAAGCGAATAAACGATACTAAGCATTTCCAAATGCGGCCTCCCCCCGCATCGGTTGTTATCCGGCGGTCATCCCAAAATAATACCGGAACAACTGATGGAGGGTTGCCACGCGGCGGGCTTCCAGGGATTCCATTTGCAGGCTGAACACCTGGGCGGTGACCAGACAATCCCCCAAGGCCCGGTGGCGGTCCTGGACCTCCAGCCCGAAATGATCAATCAACCCGTCCAGCCCCTTGCGGGGAATCTCCGGCCACAGTTTGCGGCTCAACTTCAGGGTGCACAACACCGGGTTTTGGATGGGGGGCCGGTCCAGCCGCCGGGTTTCCTCCCGCAAAAACCCCATGTCAAACGGGGCGTTGTGGGCCAGCAGAGGCTGCCTGCCGGTGAAGGCGGCCAGCATCGGCAACACCTCCCCGATGACGGGGGAATGGCGGACCATGCTGTCGGTGATGCCGGTGATGGCGGTGATCATGGCCGGTACCGGCTTTCCCGGATGAACCAGGGTGGAAAACCGGGCCAACTCCCGGCCATCCCGGACCCGCAGAGCACCCACCTCCAGAATGGATTCCCGAGAAGGATCCCCCCCGGTGGTTTCCAGGTCCACCACCACAAATTCGGTTTGGGGCAAAAGAGCCTCCCCGTGGATTTCCTCCAGGGGCAGCGCCCGCCATTGGTCCCCCACCCGGCGGAAACGGAAATCCTTTTCCATCACCCGGTCTATTTCGGCCCGGCGGAACTTGGACCGCCTCAACCGTTGTTGGATTTCCTCCAGGGTGGCTGCCTGATGATCCTGGGACAATTCCCGATACAAATGTTCTATCAGCACAGAATGATCCTCTTGTTGGCCTGTATCAGGGTTCACGTCTACCGGTTTTGACTCTTACCCGGATTCTACCTGAATGCGGCGGGAAACAACACCGGATCAAACCCGCCCCGGAGCGGCCGGGTCTGATCCTTGAACCCCCCGGCCGCCTCCTTTTATCCCTTTCCCCACCGCCCCCTTATTTTGTCAAGCCGGATTCTACGGCAACGATGCGGGGGTCCCTCTTTTATGTAGCCATCCGCTTGTTCTTTCATTGTATTTTTTATCTTTAAGGAAACATCGGTGTTTATTTTGGCCTTGAAACCTGATAGGTATGGTTTGAAAAAGGGTTTCCCCCCTTCTCCGATTGTTGCTGACCTTTAACCCTGCAAGGACCCCATGGGCGTTATCCTGCCCGATGACAAAAAACCCTTCATCCCGCAAATCAAGGTGGTGGGGGCAGGAGGCGGGGGTGGAAACGTGGTTTCCCGGCTGAACCGCCAGGGGATCCAAGGGGTTGAACTGATTGCCTGCAACACGGACCTTCAGGCCTTAAAAGGCACCCTTGTCCCCCGGCAGGTGTTGCTGGGTCCCGCCACCACCCGGGGGCAGGGGGCAGGCGCCAACCCGGAGGTGGGCCGCAAAAGCGCCCTGGAATCCGAGCGGGAACTGACGGAGGTCCTCCAAGGGGCCCAACTGGTGTTTTTGGCCGTCGGGCTGGGGGGGGGCACCGGCACCGGCTCCGCGCCCGTGGTGGCCTCGGCGGCTCGTCAACTGGGGGCCTTGACGGTGGGCATGGTGACCCTGCCGTTTTCTTTTGAAGGGCGGCGGCGCATGGCATCGGCCCTGGCCGGGTTGGAGGAATTGCGCCCAAAAGTGGATGTGTTGCTGGTGATTCCCAACGACCGGTTGCTGGCCCTGGCCCCCAAGAATCTTTCCATGGTAAAGGCGTTTGAAATGGCGGACAAGGTCCTGGGAGATGCCATTTGCGGGTTGTCAGACCTGATCACCCTGGTGGGGCTGATCAATGTGGATTTTTCCGATGTGCGCACCATCCTGGAAAACAAGGGGGGGGCCGTCATGGGCCGCGGTTCCGCCAGCGGGCCGGACCGGCTGGTGCGGGCCGCCCAGGCCGCCATCCAAAACCCGCTGATGGGCAACGCGGATATCCGGGGGGCCAAAGGGATTCTGGCCCATGTGATGGGCAACGAGGAGCTTTCCCTGTTGGAGGTGAACGAGGTGATGGACTCCATCTCGCGGGAAGCCGGAGAAAACGTCAACCTGATTTTCGGCGCCACCACCCACCCTTCCATGGGGGATGAAGTCAGCCTGATGATGATTGTGACAGGATTGGAGGCATCCCCTGACCAAACCCCCGGCTGGCGGGTGAATGGCCGGATGTGAAGTTCTCTATTTCCCGGAAACCCTGGGATGACCTGGAAAATACACCTATGGCAGAAAAAATTTTGGTGGAACTGGATTCCGATTTGCGGGAGCTGATCCCGGAGTTTTTGGAAAGACGCCAACATGACCTGCCGGTGTTTCGCCAAGCCCTGGAAGCCGGGGATTACGAAACCTTGCGCACCATGGGCCATCAGATGAAGGGCTTCGGAGGCGGATACGGATTTACCGAGCTTACCGCCATCGGGGCAGAAATTGAGCAGGGGGCCAAGGCCAGAGATTCCCAAGCCATCGCCGCCCACCTTTCCCGTCTGGAGGAATACATGCAACACCTGGAGGTGCGCTACAAATAAACGGCAGGGGGATGGGAAAAAACGAGTTGTGCAAAGGTCTCCTCACACATCCTTACCCGTCCGGCAGCCGTTTATCCTGAACA
>JAOUFO010000330.1 GCA_029858165.1 Deltaproteobacteria bacterium
ATATGGACAAACCCATGGGGGATTTCGCCCCGTTTGAAAAATACCACCAGCAGCTTTCCCTGGTGGAAGCCCTGGTGGAGGACCTCAACCTGAACACCCAGATTTGGGGCAAAGTGTAAACCCCAAAAAGAAAGGCGGTGTAAGCCCGGCTCAAAGGGCCGAAAGGCCCTTGCCGGTGCTGAAACCGCTAGACAAGGACCCCAAAAAGAAAGGCGGTGTAAGCCCGGCTCAAAGGGCCGAAAGGCCCTTGCCGGTGCTGAAACCGCTAGACAAGGACCCCAAAAAGAAAGGCACCAGCCCGCTAAGGCGTTTGGACTCGCAGGCGACACAACGCAGGGCAACCCGATAGGCCGCCCCCCAAGACGGACGGATTTTTCCTCACCAATTCAGCACGCCCAGGCTCCTCGCCCTCTGGAGAGGGGCGGCCCGCCGCAGACGGGCGGGATGAGGCCGCTTTTAAACTGGCTGGTTGCCCTTCTTTTGCGTCCTGCATGACGGCAGGCACCTCTCCCCCAATTTGACCTCTTTTTCAGGATTCGCCATGAAGTCTTTGAAAGAATTTGAAGCGTATTTCAACGAGCATCTGAAGCCCGATTTGATTTCGTTGGAGGAAGTGCGTGCCATGGGTCAAAAGCTGGAAGCCAGGTTTAAGAAGCAGAAAAAACTGTTTCTTCTCAGTCTGCTTCTGGCCCTTGCCGCGGGAGCCACCCTGTTCTCTTTTGTGCTTGAAAAACTGAAACTGTATTTCCCCCAGTGGGAATTTTTAAAATTCATATCCATGTTGGTGTTTTTTCTCGGGCCGATCGTGTTGGTGAGGGGTTTCTGGTCCAAAAAAATGGGGCCGGACTGGAAAAACATACATAGCAAAAACGAAACCGGAGACAAACCCAAACAGCCCCTGGAAAATGATGAACCCCTGGAACAAAAATCCATCGGGTATCAGGCGGCCTTCGCCATTGTCCAAAAGACTTTTCAGGACAAAGCCATCATCCAACGGGCGGTGGAATTTTTGTACCCCGGAGTGCAATATCAAAAGGACCGTTCCATCCCGTTGGAAACCATAAAAGCCAGCATGTTGATGGAGCCTCTCATGGCCTCCTTCAAAAGCTTTTCCGGGGATGATTATTTTGCGGGAAAAATAGGAGACACCGCCTTTGAAATGTCAGAGGTGCGGTGGACCTACACAAAGGAAGTCCGCCTTGGCGAGAAAACTGCCTTGCAGAAAAAGCACGAGGTTGGAATGTTTCTGGCGGTGGATTTTAACAAACCCTTCAAGGGTCAGACGGTGGTTGTGCCGGATATGGGTGAGGACAGGCTGGCTCATTCCAACATATCCCTGAAAGACGGATTGGCCTGGGTGTTGGGTGGTTTAAGCAGAATGCGGGGAATGGAAATCAACCCGTGGCAAAAACTGGATAAAGTGCAATTGGAAAGCCCGGAATTTGAAACCATGTTTGATGTGCGCAGTTCAGATCCCCAGGAGGCGCGGTTTATCATCAGTCCTTCTTTTATGGACCGACTGGTGGCTTTTCAAAAGAAAATCATCTTGGCCACTCCCCATGCCATCCCGGGAGGGGGCATACAGGTCGCCTCTTTGTTGAACCAAGTGGGCGCCCTTTCGGGTTCAACCCCCCACACCTTAAATCCATACGACGGGCAAGGGGCATCGGGGCAGGTTGTTCTTTCCTTTATGGGCACCCAAATGTTTGTGTATATGGATGTGGGGGAACTGTTTGTGTTGGATATGGACAAACCCATGGGGGATTTCGCCCCGTTTGAAAAATACCACCAGCAGTTCTCTCTGGTGGAGGCCCTGGTGGAAGGGCTAAACCTGAACACCCGCATTTGGGGCAAATTGTAGGCCTACCAGCCGGTTTATCTGATCCGCACCGGGGTCTGCTTGTTCTCACCGCGGTGCCATCCCCCACTGATCCGTATAACGCATTATACCCCCAGCCCCACAGGGTACCGTTGGTTTGTGTGGCTATAGAATGACCACTGCCGGAGGAAACCACACTCCAGGTGGTGCCTAAACCGATTTGCTTGGGACCGGTGGTCACATTGACGGTAGTACCGTCCCCCACCTGACCATATAGATTGTATCCCCACCCCCACAGGGTGCCGTTGGTTTGGATGGCCATGGAGTGATCTCCTGCCGCAATCATGGCCCAGGTTGTGGCCGCACCGGTTCGGGCAGGTTGACGCCCCAAAATCAGCCCTCTCCCCCCGCCCTTCGGGTGGCACCTGGAATGCTGTCCAGCACCAGCACCGCAAAATCGCCCTCTCCCCCGCGCTTCGCGCGCCCCCTCCCCATCCAGGGAGGGGGCAATAACCCTCACCATTTCAATGGATTCAACAAACATTTAAGCAGTACAACCACAAGCCGAATGGATGAGATTCTCCTCAACCAGCACACCCCGCCCCTCCCTGGATGGGGAGGGGATGAGTCGTGCTTGTTTGATTGGCTAACATCCATCTGGCTTGTGTTTGCACAACCTTGCTGTTTGCTGATTCAAATGAAGGTGTAGGGGGGGTTCCCCTCCCTGATTGGGGAGCCAAAAGAAAGGCACCAGCACCGCAAAAGCGAGCCTCACCCCGCCCGTCTGACGGCGGTCCGCCCCTCTCCCGAAGGCGAGGGGCAACCCTCTACACTTTCCATTGAATCAACAATCCGGCAAGCAGAAAA
>JAOUFO010000331.1 GCA_029858165.1 Deltaproteobacteria bacterium
TGTTCCGGCGGCGGAATGAAAATCTGTAAAATGCAATTTCCCTTTTATCCTTGGAAATTAGGTCAATCCACCGGATAAAGCAAGGCAAACCTTGCTTCGGCCCCCCGAATCGGGGGAACCGGGGGGGCGGAGGAGGCCATGAGAGGATATAGCCCAACACGGGGGGAAAATCAGGGGGTCACCAGAGCTTTTACATAATTGGGCAACAGAAAGGCCCCCCGGTGCAGTTTGGGGTTGTAATACTTCAAGGGGGCCGGGTCCATCCGCCCCTCAAAAATTTTGCCGGTCAGGGGGTTCACTTCATCGGAGGCCATGGTAAAGGACCACAACCCCCCCGGATAGGTGGGAATGGGGGCCAGATACAACCCCGTATGAGAAAACAGCCCTCTCAGGGTGCGGTGCATTTTGGTGATGACTTCACTGTAATACATGGGATTTTCCGATTGAAACACCACAATCCCTCCGGGGCGGGCTGCCCGTTTCACTTTTTTGAAAAAATCTTCTGTAAACAGCACCTCCCCCGGTCCCACCGGGTCGGTGGAATCCACCACAATCACATCGTAGGCCCCCTGGTGGTCATCCAGGTGAACAAACCCGTCCGCCACCCGGATGTCCACCCTGGGGTCATCCAGGCCGCAGGCAATGGATGGCAGAAACCGGCGGCTGGCTTCAATCACCAGGGCGTCAATTTCCACCAGGGTGACCGACTTCACCCCCCGATGGCGTATCGCCTCCCGCACCGACCCCCCATCCCCGCCGCCGATGATCAACACATCCCGGGGGTTGGGGTGGCTGCATAAGGCCGGGTGGATGATCATTTCATGGTAAATGAATTCATCCCGTTCGGTGCACATCACGCACCCGTCCAGCAGCAGCATTTTTCCGTATTCATCGGTTTCCACCACTTCCACCCGCTGGAATTCGCTGGTTTGGTCAAACAACCGCTGCCTGACCGATAGGGCGATTTGGGCGTGGGGGGTGTGGTTTTCCCGGTACCAATCCTGGGCCATGGGTATTTCCTATAAAACCTGTGTGACAGACCCCCGGCCTTCCGGCTGAAGGATAAACCCGCAAGCCCCCATGGGCTGAATCCCAGGGGGGTGGGCGCGATGTTGCCTTCTGTTCCGAAACAATCGGAGACCGGAATCGTCCGGGGGGGCTGTTTAGTAGGACAGTTCCACCATGTGGATGTCATCAGAGTGGAAAGCCGCCTTGAATTCCCGTTCCAGGGTTTCCGGGGTCAATTTGGGTTCACACGTTACAATATCCACATGAAAGTACCCCAGTTCCGGCCAGGTGTGGGCGGAAAGATGGGATTCTGACAGGATGATGACCGTACTGACTCCTGGATGAAAATAGTGGCTGTGGTCGCTTACACGGGTAAGCCCCAGGTTGTCCACCACCTGGTTCAGCTTGGTCAGCAGGGTTTCGGTGTTGTTGATCAGATCCGGGTTGATGTTGTACATTTGCAACACCCAGTGATCAATATAAGGGGCGGCTTGCACCGCTTGAGAGGGTGTAAGGTGGTGCCTGACCACCTCGCAGTTCTCAGATTGAACTTTCTGAGCAAAGGCTTGAAGTTGGTTGTTCAATTATTCTGTCTTTCACCTCCCACCAAACGCCTGTTTCAGGGGCGTGGTTATTTAAATGTTCAACCGGAGCGGCCAGGTGATTTTCCCCTGCGCGGACCCCGGCTCCCTTTGTGAAGTTGTCAATTGAACATCCTACCCGTTTGAGGGTGCTCCTGCAATTGAAAAAGATAAATACGGGTACCCCCCCGGTTTGTCAAGAAGGAAGTTTTTGGGGGTTGGATTTCCCCGGAGAAAGCGGGGTTCCTCTGGTGAAAAACCGGGGGGTTCAGGCTTTCTCCGGGGAAAACCCGCAGGCGGACCCTGGAGCCGCCACCGATAATGATTTGGCGGCTGGTTTCCACCGTGACTTGCAGGCGGGGTTCTGGTATTTCCTGAAGTCGGCGGATAACCCTCCTCTTTTTTCGGTTCAAAGGAAACCTCAGCCATGGCAACCCAACCTTTCAAACCCTCCGGGCCGGATTCTCCCACAGGCCGGATTCCCCGCACCATCGGATTGGCCGGGGGTACCGGAAAAATGGGGATGATGTTCAAACGGTTGTTTGAGGCTGATGGTCAGACCGTGCTGGTGGCCGGTCGTTCCACAAGCTTGACTTTTGAAGAGCTGGCCCGGCGGTCCGATGTGGTGATTGTCAGCGTGCCCATTTCCCATACCGGGGAGGTCATCCAGCGGATAGCCCCCCTGTTGAATCCCGATCAGCTGTTCAGCGATTTCACCTCCATCAAGTCCGCTCCGGTGGCCGCCATGCTGAAAAGCGCGGCCCAGGTGGTGGGGTGCCACCCTATTTTTGGCCCCATGGGCCAGCCGGAGGGCCAGAATGTGGTGTTGTGCCCGGCCCGGCCCGGCGATCTGGCCCCCTGGTACCGGGAATTTTTCACCCGCCATGGGATGCGGGTCCACGAAATGACCCCGGCGGAACATGATGAGGCCATGGGGGTCATCCAGGGGTTGACCCACTTTATCAACATTGCTTTTGCCAAAACCCTGGAAACCCGGGGGGTGGACCTGCAAAGAATTTTGAATGTGTGCAGCCCGGTTTACCGGGTCACTTTCGCCATGCTCAGCCGGATTCTCAGCGGGGACCCCGCCCTGTAC
>JAOUFO010000332.1 GCA_029858165.1 Deltaproteobacteria bacterium
GATGACACCCTGCATATCTGGTGTGACGGATCGTGCAGCCCCAACCCCGGCCCCGGGGGCTGGGGGGCCATCATCCAATCCCGTGGAGAACGGCGGGAAATATCCGGCTATGCCCAAGCCGCCACCAACAACACCATGGAACTCACCGCCGCCATAGAAGCCCTGGCCCTTACCCCGCCGGGGGCCAAAGTGGTGCTGACCACCGACAGCCGGTATGTGGCTGACGGCATATCCAAATGGATCAAAGGATGGAAAAAAAAGGGCTGGCGCAAGGCCGATGGGGAGCCGGTGTTAAACCAGGAATTCTGGCAAAAACTGGATGGACTGGCCTCTGCCCGCACCATCCGCTGGGAATGGGTCCGGGGCCACAACGGCCACCCGGAAAACGAACGGTGTGACGCCCTGGCCAATCAGGCCCGGATAAACCGGACCTGACCGATACCGTTCCCTTTGTGTATCATTTCAGCGTTGTTTTGCTGTGTTATTTTGTTGTGCTATTTTTCGTGGGCGGGGGAGGGTTTCCGTTTGCCTGGTTTGGATTCCATCCCAAATTTTCCGCTTTTGCCTCTGGATTTTCCCTTCTCCATATTTTTGCCTTCAAATTTGGGCCGCCCTTTATCAGGGCGGTCACCTTTCTCAGGGTGGTCACCTTTATCATGACGGTCGCCCTTTTCCTGGTGTTTTCCCCTTTCCCCATGTTTGTCCTGCTCATCATGGTGCTCGCTTTTGTCCCCATCCTCGTCCTCATCCGCCAGAGCAAAAGAGCCCGGCAGCAGAATCATCCCCAATCCCAGGACCAGGGAAAAAAGAAAGAGACCGGTTTTTTTGGTAAGGTGTTGCATCATGTTCCTTTGAATGGATGGTTGAATGTTTCCGTTGTGGTTTATTCCTCTTTTTCCTGAAGGAATAAAATGAGATACTACCTAAAAGCAAGGGGAAAAGGAAAACAAAAACAAACCTGTCCGGCGGCTCAGCCCCGCCGCCCTTTTTTATGGACTCCATCATGGCCGCCAGCCCCTATCCCCTGTTGTTCACCCCCATCCAGATAGGGGGGGTCACCCTGAAGAATCGGGTGGTGATGGGGTCCATGCACACCGGGCTGGAGGACTTTCCGGGACGGTTAGGCCCTTTGGCCGCCTTTTACGGGGAGCGTGCCCGAGGGGGGGCAGGGCTGATTATCACCGGGGGGGTGGCCCCGGACCGCACCGGATGGGCCGCCCCCTTCGGCGCAAAGCTTTCCAACCGGTGGGAGGCCCTCCGCCATCGCATTATCCCTTGCGAGGTTCACCGCCACGGGGGAAAAATTCTGCTGCAAATCCTGCACACCGGCCGCTATGGATACCATCCCCTGGCGGCGGCCCCTTCCGCTATCCGTTCTTCCATCAGCCCTTTTACCCCCCGTTCTTTAAGCTCCGCCGGGGTGCGGCGTACCATCCGCCATTTTGCCCGCACCGCCCGGCTGGCCCAATGGGCGGGTTACGACGGAGTGGAGGTGATGGGATCCGAAGGCTATTTGATCAATCAGTTTCTGGCCCCCCGCACCAACACCCGGACCGATGAATGGGGCGGCCCCCTTGAAAACCGGTTGGCCTTTCCCCTGGAAATCATCCGGGCCATCCGTCGGGAAACCGGGCCGGGGTTTATCCTTTCTTACCGGCTTTCCATGCTGGACCTGGTGGAAGACGGCCTGCCCTGGGATGAGGTGTGTGCCCTGGCCCGCGGAGTGGAACAGGCCGGGGCGGATATGATCAATACCGGCATCGGCTGGCATGAATCCCGGGTGCCCACCATCGCCTCCAATGTGCCCCGGGGGGCCTTTGCCTGGGTAACCCAAAGACTTCGGGGGCAGGTATCCATCCCGGTCATCGCCTCCAACCGCATCAACACCCCGCAGGTGGCCGAGGAGATTTTAAAGCGGGGCCAGGCCGATCTGGTCAGTCTGGCCCGCCCTTTTTTGGCGGACCCCTTGTGGGCCGAAAAAGCCCTGGATGACCGGGCCGGAGAGATCAACACCTGCATTGCCTGCAACCAGGCCTGCCTGGACCGGTTGTTTACCAAGGGGCGGGTTTCCTGCCTGGTCAACCCTCAGGCTTTGCGGGAAACAGAAATCATCCTCCATCCCGTCGGATTGACCCACGGGAAGGCTGCCATCCGGCTGGCGGTGGTGGGGGGGGGGCCTGCCGGTTTGGCCCTGGCCGCCACCGCGGCCCAGCTGGGCCATCAGGTCACTTTGTTTGAAGCGGCAGACCAATTGGGGGGCCAATTCAATCTGGCCCGCAACATCCCCGGCAAGGCGGAATATGCCGAAACCATCCGCTATTTTGCAACCCGGCTCAACACGTTGGGGGTGGCCGTCCGGCTGAACCACCGGGCCGCCCCTGCCGATCTGGCCGCAGGCGGGTTTGACCATGTGGTGCTGGCCACGGGTGCCCGCCCCCGAATCCCCGCCATCCCCGGCATCCGCCACCCCATGGTGGCCGTCTACCCCGAGGTTCTCTCCGGCCAAACCCCGCCGGGCCGACAGGTGGCCGTCATCGGAGCCGGAGGCATCGGCATGGATACCGCCCTGTTTCTGACGGAACCCTCCTCCCCCCGCCACACCCTGGAGGGGTTTTTACACCAATGGGGGGTAAATCCGGACCAGGGCCGCCCCGATGGGGTCTCCTCTCCCGGAGGGTT
>JAOUFO010000333.1 GCA_029858165.1 Deltaproteobacteria bacterium
CCGGCTGGATTCCCTGCTGGCCGGGGCCCAGTTCAATCAGGCGGCCCGGCAGGTGAAAATCGCCCTATCCACCAGTTTGGAGGCCCCCTATACCCTGGAATTTCCCGAGGAAGGATTGGTCTTCAGCGATGTTTTCACCGTGGAGGTTTTCAACCGTCTGGCGGCGCCCCTGGTGGGGGCCACCCTGGATAGCTGCCGCAAGGCCCTGGCCGCGGCTGGCAAAGCCCCGGAAAATATGGATGAGGTGGTGCTGGTGGGAGGGTCCACCCGCATTCCACTGGTACGCCACCGGGTGGAAATGTTTTTTAACAAAAAGCCCCATGTGGCCCTGAATCCGGATGAGGTGGTGGCCCTGGGGGCCGCGGTCCAGGGCCACCTGCTGGCCGGAGGGCGGCGGGATTATGTGCTGCTGGATGTGGTGCCTTTGGCTCTGGGGCTGGAAACCCTGGGGGGGACTTTTACCAAGCTGATCACCGCCAACACCACCATTCCGGCCCAGGCAGCCGAAATGTTCACCACCTCCGCCGACAACCAGACCGCCGTGGAACTGAACATTTATCAGGGGGAACGGGAATTTGTAAAAGACTGCCGCAATCTGGGGCGGTTTAAGCTGCGGGGGATCCCCCCCATGGCGGCCGGATTGCCCAGGGTGAACGTCACTTTTTTGGTGGATGCCAACGGGATTTTGACCGTATCAGCCCTGGAGGAGCGGTCCGGCAAGGAAGCCGCCATTGAGGTGGTGCCTTCCCACGGGCTGACCAATGATGAGGTGGAGCGGATGATGGAGGAATCCTTCCAACATGCCACCGAGGACCTCACCCGGCGGCAAATGGTGGAATTCAGCCAAATGGCAGAGGCCGTGTTTGCGGGCATCCGAAAGGTATGGCCCCAGGCCCAAAGAATAATGAGCGAACCCCATCAACAGGCGGTTCACAAACAAATGGACGCGGTGCGGGAATCCATGGGGGGCAGTGACCCCCTGGCGTTAAAGGCCGAACTGGACAAACTGGGGGGGCTGACCCGTCCTTTGGCGGATGCCATCATCTCTCAGGCGGCCACCATGGAACTGAAACGGTTTTTGACCGACCATGGACAGGAATAAATAGAAAGACCCAAACACAACAGAGAAAAAACCTGCGGGGGAGCATGTTCAAAGATAAGGATTCTAAGGAGAAACCATGGTGTTAAAATGGACCAGTGTGGATGAAATCGCAGAATTGCTGCATGACGGCCAGCCGGACCGGGACCCCCTGGGGGTGCGATTTACCGAGTTGCGGGACCTTATCATGGCCCTGCCCGGGTTTGAGGATGACCCGGCCCATTTGAATGAGAAAATCCTGGAGGCGGTTCAGATGGCCTGGTTTGAGGAATTCAAGGCAGACTGACCAGGGGGCCGGGTCTAAAGGGGGGGCGGGGTTCCCCGGCTCTCCCGTCCGGTTCTCTGTCTGGCCGCGGGGGGACGGCCTCTTTGTCCGGGGCGGAATCTTTTCCCCCGTCGGTTGGCCCCCCCCAGGGCAGATGGTAACGCAATTCTACAAAATTATAGGCCCAGCCTTTGTTTTCCCCCCCGAAGTAATGCTCTGATGAGCCGAACACCGACAAATTGTAGGCCCCGGCTGTCCAGCGCAACCCGGCCCCCATGTCTATGCTGAGCAGGTTATCGGGGGAGGTGGTGCTCTTGCGGATTTTCAGGTCATGGGCCACCAGCAGGTGGGGGATGATGGGATGGTGCACCATTTCCAGGTCCAGCCACAACACCACCTGCTTGGCGTAATAGGGATTAAACGGCCTGTTGCCGCTGACCCCGGCAGTGTCTCCCGCTTGGTATTGGTCGTAAGGGGCATAAACCGGTCTGTCATAGGCCCGGTACAGCAAATACCCGTTATCCCCCCTGGCCTCCGGGGCAAAAGCGGCCCAGCCCGTCATCCAGACCCCCACTGCCAAAACAAGCGAAACCCATCCAGCTGCCGCCAATATCACCCCCATCCACACCGCTTTGACGGCTTTCAGGGCTGGTTTAAAAGACATGGCGCACCTCCAGGTAACCGTAATCCCGGATGTGGGTTTCATCATTAAAATAATGCTCGTTGCCCCAAAACCCCACCACATCCATCAACGGCAGGCGGAACAGCATTCCCCCCCCCATATCCACCGCCAGGGGATTGAAATGGGCCACCTCTGTTTCAGACGGCTGGCGCAGCTTTACATCCACCCGCACCAGGGCATACCCGTTTTCCAGCAGGGGGGTCATCCCCAGTTCCAGGTTCACCATCGCCCGGTAACGGTAGGTGGGATCAAAACCGGCTTTTCCGCCGGGGGTGGATTTGTGGTCGGCGGTGTATCCCTCATAGGGGTAAAACAATGGCCGGTCGTAATACCGGAAAGCCACATAGGATTGGCCCAAAGCCCCCCCGGGACCGGCCATCCAGGCCAACCCCAAAAACCCCAGCCCTGCCATTGCTCGCCTGACCATACCCGCTCTCCTGTTCCAATCCTGATGCAGCCCGTTCTGGATGAACAACTGCCGATAAGATGAAAACGTAGAGTGGGGACGCAGGGTTTGGCTGGAGAACAGAAAAAGAAAGCCCAAAAAGAAAGGCGGCGCAAGCCCGGCCAAAAGGGCCGGAAGGCCCGTGCCGGTGCTGAAGCCGCTGGACAGGACCCAAAAGA
>JAOUFO010000334.1 GCA_029858165.1 Deltaproteobacteria bacterium
AAGATTTCTTTGACCGGGACCACAGCATCCTCCACATTCAGCAGGTTTTGCTCCCGATAAATGGTGCCCGCCACCTCTTGCATTTTGCGCACCGCCCCCCGGAACAAATGGTTGGCCCAGATCACCATGGAGATATGCTGCCGGTGGAATTCATCGGTGGGGGTGGTGTAAAACTTGGTGGGCACAATCACCACCGGCCCCCGGTCGGCCCATTCTTTGGTAAAGGCGAAGATTTCCCCCGCATGGGCCAGTTTGCTGTGAATCAGCACCGCGTCGGCCCCCGCCAGCCGGTAGGCATCCGCCCGCTTTAAGGCCTCTTCCAGCCCCCATCCGGCGATAAACGCCTCCACCCGGGCCACAATCACAAAATCGTCATCCCGCTGGGTGTCTTTGCCGGCTTTGATCTTGCCGCAAAACTCCTCCATGTCGGCCAGGGGTTGGGCTTCCCCCCTTAAAAAACTGTTGGTTTTGGGGAACAGCTTGTCCTCAATGCACACCCCGGCCACCTCCCGTTGTTCCAGTTTTTGGACCAGGCGGCGCATGTTGTTAAAGTTGCCGTAGCCGGTGTCACCGTCCAGCAAAATGGGGATGTGGGTGGCGTCGCTCATAAACTCAACCACATCCAGCACCTGGGTCCAGGAGGCCTCGTTGTTGTCCCGTACCCCCAGGGAGCCGGAGATGGACAACCCGCTGCCCCAGATGCCCTTGAAGCCCGCCTCCTCCACGATTTTGGCCGACATGCCGTTGTGGGCCTCCATGATAAATTCCAGTTCCGGGCTGTGGAGCAGCCGTTTCAGTTGGGTGGTTTTTTTCAGCATTCTTCCGGTTCGTTCATGTAAAATGGGTTCACTTGGTTTCAATGTTCACTTGGTTTCCCCCCTTGCCGCACTGGTACCCTCCGCCGTTCCCGCCCCGGCTCCCGCCTTTTCCCTCCCGGAAACATCGCGGATAACAGCGTGGTCAATGGATGATTATGCCTGTTTGAAACAAAAGGAGAAAGAACAAAGGGGCAGGCGGCAGCGGTTGGGGAGGGCTTTGGGGCAGGCCATGGGTTTTGGGGCAGGGGATGGCTTCTATCATTTGCCATTATGTTTTGACGGCCTGCCTCCCAAACTGATAAAAACAATAAACCCCAAGGGCTCGCTTCTTCGGGAGGCGGCCTGTACGGCTGTTGCCGCCGTTCCCGCATCCGGCAAGCCATCCACCTTATCAACCCAAAAAGCAACCGCCATGACCCTGCAACCTGTTCCCCCGGCAAAAACCCCGGCCCGGCCCGCCTCCAGCAACCCGGTCCCATTTTCAGCCCCCCCGGCGGAGGGTCCTGTCCGGCATGACTGGACCCTGGAAGAGGCGGCCCGCATTTACCACCAGCCGCTGCTGGACCTGGTGTATCAGGCGGCCTCGGTTCACCGGGCACACCATGATGCCCATTCCATCCAGATGTGCACCCTGCTTTCGGTGAAAACCGGAAAATGTTCGGAGGATTGCAGCTATTGCTCCCAATCGGCCCATCACCACACCGATATCACCCCGGAATCCTTTAAAAATGTGGAGCAGGTGCTGGAAACCGCCCGGCAGGCCAAAGAGGCAGGCTCCACCCGGTTTTGCATGGCGGTGGCCTGGCGGGGGGTGCGGGAGGGAGAGGAGTTTGAATCCCTGCTGGCCATGGTGCGGGGGGTGCGCCAACTGGGGCTTGAGGCCTGTGCCTCCCTGGGGTTGGTCAACCAGGCCCAGGCCAAACGGCTGGCGGACGCCGGTCTTTCGGCATACAATCACAATCTGGATACCGGCCCGGAATACTACCCCAAGGTGGTGGCCACCCGCACCTTTCAGGACCGGCTGGACACCCTGGAACATGTGATGAACGCCGGAATCGGGGTGTGTTCCGGGGGAATTATCGGCCTGGGAGAATCCCCGGAGGACCGGGTGGGAATGCTGCATACCCTGGCCACCCTGACCCCCCACCCGGAAAGCGTTCCGGTCAACGCCCTGGTGGCTGTAAAGGGCACCCCCCTGGAACACCGGCCTCCGGTGGACCCCATGGAACTGGTGCGCATGGTGGCCGCCGCACGGATTCTGATGCCCCGCTCCATGGTGCGCCTGAGCGCGGGACGGCTGGGTTTAACCCATGAGGCCCAGGCCCTGGCGTTTCTGGCCGGGGCCAATTCCATTTTCACCGGGGATAAACTGCTCACCACCCCCAACCCCCATCAAACGGATGACGCCGCCCTGTTCAACAGCCTTGGATTGCGGGGCAGGCCGTCCTTTGAGGCCTTAAAGGCAAACCATGCTGCTGGAAAGACTGCGGAAGGATCTGGATGAACTGAAGGGTTCCTCCCGGTTGCGGGTGCTGCGCCCGTCGGGGGGGGTGGATTTCACCTCCAACGACTACCTGGGCTTTACGGACCACCCGGCTGTACGGCAGGCGGTGGCCCAGGCTTTGGAAGCCGGGGTGCCGGTAGGCTCCGGCGGCTCCCGCCTGTTGGGGGGCAATCACCCCCGGTTTGAAGAACTGGAGTCGTTTGCCGCCAAATTTTTTCAGGCGGAATCGGTCCTGTTTTTCAATTCCGGTTTTGATGCAAACCTGGCTTTGTTTTCCACCCTGCCCACCCGGCATGATGCGGTTGTGTACGATGAGCGGGTCCATGCCAGCGTCAAGGAGGGGT
>JAOUFO010000034.1 GCA_029858165.1 Deltaproteobacteria bacterium
CAACCCCCTTCCCTTTGGGAAGGGGGCGGGGGAATGGGAAAAAACGAGTTGTGCAGAGGCCTCATATGAAAAAGGACACAATTGATTGGGAAAGACAGGTTCCAGCCAACACTTCAGGGACCATCTTACCCCAAGGAAAAGGAGGGTCAAGCAGGGCGGGATTCAGCGGGGAGTGTTTGATCAGGGAGTTCCCGGTTTTTTTTCACCGGACCGATCCGTTTTCAGGCCGATGCGGACCGGTACCAATCCTCTTTTCTTAAGTGATTTACTTTGGCCACCAGAACTTCGCCTGAATGGGTGTTGAAATTGATTTTTCTTCCCCGGATTCCCCCCAAATCCTGACTGGAAATCCAAACCCCTTCCAATTCCAATATTTCCATAGCCGCTTCGTAATTTTTTCGCCCCAATCCTTTTTCAAACCAGGGGGCATCCTCCCTTTCCGCACCGCCGAAAATTTGAGACTCCAGATTGACCACATTGGATCCCAGGTCTTTAAACATTTTCAGCAATCCGACAATGGCCGGACAGGCAAACAAGGTGGTGGAAAAGTTTTTATTGGGGCGCAGGGGCTCTAAAAAGGCCGCCATGCCTCCCATTTTCAACCGGCGGTCATATATGGTCACCCCAACCGCAGAACCCAGCACACTTGATATTTGTGTGGGTTGTGCCGGCAGGAAAACATATCCGGGTTTCAGCAAAAATTGAGGGCAATCCACCGCTTTCATATACCGGTCAAATCCATTTGGGTTTTGGTTTCGTCGCATCCGGAAAAACCGGGGAGACACTCCCCGTTCCATTTCCGCCGATATGTTTCCTATCCATTCAAAAACCATGCTATTTCTTCATGGCAGGCCCGTATTTGAAGGATTCTCCCCCTATGGAATCCATTCAAAACCATTTGGACAGGAACACCAAACCGATGGAAACTCAAAAGTTAAGGAAATCCGTTGGCTGGTTCTTTTCTCACTTAACGCAATTTTCTGGGGATTGGTTACAGCTCTTTGAGGAGATGGGGGGGATCACAGCAAGGCCGAAAGAACAAAAGGAAGGGTTCAGAAAAATCAAAAGAAGGCCGACAGACAGGGTGGGGGAAAAAAAAAGGGCGGTTGGGGGAAAGTGGCCTTAAAAGGCTCTATCCCCCTTTTTTAGGGAAACCTGTGGAATGGGAAACAACGATTGTCGCGAAAGGAACTGAAAAAAAAGGGTTTGGCCACCCGGCGCTTAATTCACCCCCCCCTGACTGGATTTCTTTGGCGGGGCCAGCAGTTTGTCCACATCCAGAATGACTTTTACCCGCTCTCCCGAACGACCCATTCCTTTGATGAAATCGTGGGCCATCACGGTATTGTTTTTTTTGGTGTACTGTATCTGGTCATCTGCTATCCGAACCACCTCACTCACCCTGTCCACGATCAGGCCGGTGTTAAACCCTGAATGGTTGATGACGATGATGCAGGTTCTGGGATCATATTCAATATGGGGAAGATTGAGCCGCATGCGCATATCCATCACGGCCACCACCTTCCCCCGCAGATTGATCACCCCTTTGATATAGGGAGGGACATCCGGAATGGGGGTGATTTTCTGAACCCCGATAATCTCCGCCACATCCCGGATTTCCAGGCCGAAATCATCGTCCCCCAGCCTGAAGGTCATGTATTTTTCACTGAGGGTATCCTCCGACTCGCCGTCAGGGACCCCCATATCCAAAACCTGATTTTCCCTTTTCATTTTTTTTCCCGGTTCAACTTAGATAAATTGATAACCTTTAACCTTTGGTTTCCCTGTTGGCTTTACCCTGAAGGGAAAATACGAATCAGGAAATCCAAAGACCCCTCTTCCAGATATGGGCTCCGGGGTTAATACTTGCCGAAATCACCCGTATTCAGTTCCAGCTTGGGCTGCCCCCCCGGTGTCCTTTTGGGAGGAGCACCCTGACCGGGCATCCGAATCACTTTGTCCACCGGCTGGGGTGTACTGATCCGGGTGGGCATGTTTCGCAGCTTGAATCGGGAAAGCATCTGGCGCATCACCTCGGACTGACTGGCCTGCTCCTGGGCGGCACTGGCCGATTGCTCCGCGCTGGCCGTATTGGATTGGGTCACCTTTTCAATTTGGACCAGTGCATTGGATATCTGGGCGATCCCCTCCGCCTGTTCGGTGGAAGCCACCGCGATTTCCCCCACCAGATCAGACACTTTTTTGATCCCACCCACCACCCCCTCCAGGGCTTTGGCGGTATCTTCGGCAATTTCTCCCCCCGCCCGCACTTTTTTCATTGAATCAGCTATCAGCTTTGAGGTTTCTTTGGCGGCCTTGGCACTTCTGGCAGCCAGATTCCGCACCTCCCCGGCGACAACGGCAAATCCTTTTCCGTGGCGCCCGGCCCGTCCGGCCTCCACGGCGGCATTTAGGGCTAACAAATTGGTTTGAAATGCGATTTCGTCAATCACCTTGATGATTTTTGAGATTTCACCGGAACTGAGGTTGATTTCCTCCATGGCCTTCACCATGGATTTCATCTGCCGGTTTCCCCTTTCTGCCTCTTCTTTGGCTTTAAAGGAAAACTGGTTGGCTTCGGTGGCATGGGAGGCGTTGTATTTGGTCTGTCCTGCCAATTCGTTGATGGAAGCGTTTATTTCCTGCAAGGATGCCGCCTGTTCGGTGGCTCCCTGTGACAAAACATTGCTGGCATTGGCCACCTGGGCCGATCCGTTGGCGATTTGTTCCCCCACCATCCTCATTTGGTACAACAAATCATTCAGCCGGACATTGGTTTTTGTCAGCCCTTCCCGAATCACCCCCTGAGCTTCAAAAGTCAGATCCCCCGAAGACAGTTTTTCAAACGCGAGCACCACCTCGTTTTTCAAACTGTCGGCAAATTGGTCAAGGGCATTCGCCATCACCCCGATTTCATCCCCTCTTTCCATTTCCAACCGAATATCCAGGTTCCCGTCTTCAAGTTCCTTGATCATATTCACGGTCTGCCGGATAGGCTTCAGGATAATGGTGAAAATCAACAACCATCCCAAAAGGGTGATGACAAAGGAAATCACGGCCCCGAACACCAAAATTTGTTTTAAAAGGGCAATTTTTCCCTCAGAAAATTCCTGGTATTGAAAAGCCGCCACGTTGACCTCTTCCACCAGTTCCAGGTTGTGCTCTTGAATAAACACCAGGCTATCTTTAAAAGAAGCGGATGTGACTGAATTTTTTATGATATTTTGATACTTTGGCCGGTGAACGGCCCACAATTGCTGAACAATTCCTAGCTGAGCCAGAAAATCGGCATTGTCGATGGGTTTTAGCCCCATGGACTCATCCCCCTCTATCATTCCCCGCAGAGTTTTATCAAACAGGTCCTGGTTGATATCAAGGGTTTGCCGGGTGAATTCCGCATCGGCTCCGGCCGCGATCATCATGGCCTCCTTGGCCATTTGCTGGGCGGTCGCACGTTGCTGGCCGGTACGGTTCAGGATATTGGCATCATCCTCCTGTTTCCGAAGGGTCTGGTAGGTGATGGCCACCACCGCCAGATTGGTCAAGGTAATCAACAAAATCACGGCCATCAGTTTGCTCTGAATGCCCAAACCGGATTTGTTTACTTTGTGAACCAAATTTAAAGTTTTCATATCACCTTACCTGCCCTCAAAAATGAATTTTCATGATCACCGATAACCGCCGGGGTCCCCCCCATAGCTCCTCCCACAGGGCGGTCAGGTAGGTGACCGAATGGCTGTAAGAGCAGATGAGGACAATGTTTCGTCTATTTCCTTTAGCTCCACATCTCTTAACAATTTGTTCACATCCAGGATAATAATCACCTGACCTTCCACCTTCCCCATCCCCAGGATAAACTGGTCCCGAATCTTCATGTTGATGGTGGGACGAGGCTCTATGGCATCTTCCGAAATCATCACCACCTCTTGAACCCGGTCCACAATCAAGCCCACCAAAGAGCCGCTTAAGTCTATCACAATGACGCAGGTGCGGTTGTCGTATTCCTTGATGTTCATGTTCACCCTTTGGCGTACATCCATCACAGGAATCACTCTCCCCCTCAGATTAATCACCCCTTTGATAAAGGCCAACAGGTCCGGAACATGGGATATTTCCTGAATCCCTATGATTTCAACCACACAGGAGATATCCAGGGCGTATACCTCATCTCCCAGACGGAAGGTGAGAAATTTGTCCTTCAGAATATCCTCATCCTCTTCCTCGTCCAGAATATCTTCATCTACAAAATCATTCCTTGCAGCCATGCCAAACTCCTGCCATCGGTTAAAAGTTCGGGATTCCTCTTCATTTTCCACCCAACCGTTCCAATCAGATTTTTCCACCAAGGGAATTTTGGTGTTTACGCGGAGGGATGGCATCTTGGTCAATTGACGGCTTGAAGGTCTATTTCCTTGATGCTGGCCATTTCTATCAAAGTCCCCACATCCAAAATCAAACTCACGTCCCCGTCCCCCAAAATAGCACACCCGGAAACCCCCCGAACCTGACCCAGAATACCTGAAAGTCCCTTGATCACTGTTTGCAACTGCCCCAGCAGTTCATCCACAAACAGGCAGAATGTGGTTCCCTGATGTTCCATCACCATCAACAGGCCATCTTCCAGCTTGGTGTGAACCGGGGTGATTTTGTGCAATTCATGCAGTCGTACCACTGGATAAAGGTTGCCCCTCAACATGATGATTTCCTGGCCATCCATGGTTTCGGTGATGTCTGAAGTCTGAATCATGATGGACTCCCGGATGGAGGTCATGGGGATAATGTATCGGCGGTCCCCCACCCGGATCAGCATCCCTTCAATAATGGCCAAGGTAAGAGGAATCCTCAGAGTAAACCTGGAACCTTTTTTTTCCACCGTAAAGATATCTATGCGGCCTTTTATCCGCTCCAGGTTCCGTTTCACCACGTCCATCCCCACCCCCCTGCCGGATACATCGGTCACCTGGGAGGCAGTGGAAAAACCCGGTTCAAATATAAGTCGGTACACATCTTCATCCCGCCAATCACTGCCATCTCCCTTCACCAGCCCGCGTTCAATCCCTTTGGCCAACAATTTTTCACGGTTCAGCCCCCGGCCATCGTCTTTCACAATCACCCAAACTTCCCCCCCTTCATGACGGGCTTCTATGGAAATCGTCCCTTTGGCGGGCTTTCTCCGGGCCAGTCTTTCCTCCACCGGTTCAATGCCGTGATCCACCGAATTCCGAATCATGTGCACCAGGGGGTCGGAAATCAGTTCTATCACCGTTTTATCCACCTCCGTTTCCTCGCCCCTTAAAACCAGATCTACCTCTTTTTTGCTTTTTTGTGACAAATCGTGAACCAGGCGGATCATTTTGCGAAAGACAGTGGATAGAGGCACCATGCGCAAAGCCATGGCGATATCCTGAATCTCCCGGGTGATTTTGTTCAGGTGGTTGGCCGCTTTTTCAAACCTTTCAAATTCATAGCCCACCAGGTCCGGGTTCTGGCTTACCATACTTTCCGCAATGATCAATTCTCCAACCAGATCAATCAACACATCCAGCTTTTCCAGATCCACCCGGATATCCTTGCGGATGACCGTGTGTTGTTTTTCCAAAATCGCCGCCTGGAGAGCCCCCTCGTTTTTTTTGTCCAGTTCCACCATCACTTTTGGGGGAACCAACGGTTTTGCCGGAGAGTAGAGCCCGTCATCCCGTCTGGTGGTTTTGGGCGGCTGCATCGTGGAAGGCTGGGCGGCCACTCCCTGCGGCGGGGGAGCGGGCGGCGAAGCCCCAACCGGGGGATGCTGACCCACAGCAGGCTGTCTGGCCGGGTTTGTCCCGGTCGGTCTGGGGGGTTGGGGCTTGGAGACCTGAGGTCCGGGGACAGGTTGGGCCTGTTGCAGAGGCCGGGGCTGATTTTGAACCGGGCCTGCCCCCGCCATCAGACCAGGCCTTTGGGCTGAGGACTGAGGGTTTTGCGGCGCCGCCGGGGGAATATTCATCTTTGGGGCGGGTGCCGGGGGAATCACCATCCTTTGAGGGGGCGCAGAGGCAATCTTTTTTTCCACCGGGGAGGAAGCCGTTTTGGCCGGAATGAGTTTGTTCATTCCCCTCACCCCTTCCTCCGGCAAAGCTTCATCAATCAGTTCCAACAAGGCTTCCAGCCCCATTATTTTGCCCGGACCATCCTTGGCCAGGTCATTCAAACCATTTCGCAAAATATCTATCAGGTTTAACACCAGACTGATGGAATGTTTTTCGGGAACCAGAATGCCGTCTTTGATACATTCCAGAAAGGTTTCCATCTTATGGCTCAACCGTTCCAGATCATTGAATCCCATCATCCCGCAATTGCCCTTAAAACTATGGATATTGCGGAACACCTCTGAAATGTTTTCCGGATTGTCAGGATTTTTTTCCAGTTCCAGCAGATTCTGCTCGGCAGTGTCCATCAGTTCGGCGGATTCCCTTAAGAAATGTTCCAGCATTTCCGGGCTTAGCACCATTTTCAACAGCCGGTCATCCTCATCGGAAGCCGGTTGGATTTCCTTTTTTGTCTGAGGGGAGGGGGTGGCCGGTGCAGGGGGGGAGGAGGGAGGCCCGTTTAAAAATGCCCCCCGTGCCTGCTCAAAAACAGAATCCATATCATTCCGGGGTGGGAAACCGCCTTGAGACTCCATCCCCATCCCGGAATCCATCCCATTGTTTTCATTTATTTCCCCCTGGACATTCCGGCCAGAATCATTGCCGGAAATTTCGTCGGTGGCCTGACTGATCACCAATCTAAGGTCCTCTATGTATCCCACGGATTCCGATTCAGCCCCCTGGTCGTTCAGGTTGGTATCCACTTTGTCCAATAAAACCCGCAAAAAGTCGCAAACCCGAAACAGAAGATTGATATGTTCATTGGTCAAACCGATTTTTCCGTTCCGAACCAAATCCAAAAAGGTTTCTGTCTCGTGGGTCACGCTTTGAACCGTTTTCAGGTTCATAAACCCGGCGGACCCCTTCATGGAATGAAACAGGCGGAAAACCGTGTGGATGGTATCAAAATCGGCTGATTCATGAGCCGGTTGATTGGAAATCTCAATCAATTTCGGTTCAATCTGATCGATCATATCCATGCTTTCAACCACAAATTCATGAATAATGGATTCGTCTGTATACATGGCCTTATCTATTCATCCTGAAATTTCTTCATGATTTTTTCCGGCGGATTGTTCCTTGGTGCACGCCGACACAACCATAGGGCTATTTAACTGTAATGTTGATCTATCCCGGCACAAAAACTGAAAAGCCAATGAACCCGGTGGTTCGCTGGCCACCGGGGATAAACCGCTTTATTCACCCGAAAATCCACAGCTTCGCCATCCTCCCTTTCCGGATGGCACCACCCTATCCCAATTCGTTTTAATTTTAAAGAGTCTCCACACATTATCCTTAAGGTCCTCCCTCATTCAGGGTTTCATCCTCCAAATGGCTCAACAATTCCCCCGCCAGCCAGATGGAACCCGCCACCACAACGGATTCTGTAGGAGCTTGGCCCGCCAAAGCAAGCCCTGTGGAAAGGGATTCAGCAAACTCCAGGGGAGGCGGGTGGGGGATCTTTTTTTCCACCAACCCATAAAAAGCCGCCTCGCTTTCTTTATCGGGAGAACGGGAGGTGTTGAGCCGGACCACGATCACTTTTTCAGCTTTGGACATCAACCGGGTTAAGGGTGTCAGCATATGAGGGGTCATTTTGTCGGCCAGCAGAGAAATCAGCAGGGTGTAGCGCGCCAGCCCCCATCGGTTTAATTGCCTGTTCAACGCCCCGACCGCCTCCCGGTTATGGCCGCCGTCCAGCACCAACAAGGGGATCATCCATCCGGATTCCCGCAGCCTCACCCTCCGGTACAGGCTCATTCTCCCCTGGATGGTCGTTCCCAAGACTGTCCTCACTCTGTTTGTTCTCTCTGGCTCCCCGGATGGGACTCCCCACAACACATCCGCAACCTTTAAAGCTGTCTGGCCGCATTCCAATTGGGACCAGCCCAGGCAGCACCCCTCCACATCCACCCTCACAGGGTTCCAACCCGGCCATTTTGCAGACACCCGCTCTAAAGCAGGATTCGGCACCAGGCTGCCCCCCCGTCCCGTTGAGGGGACTTTCCCAGGCTTCAGGGCAATATCCACCGGAAAAACCGGGGCAGGCAATTCTGCCAGATACCCGGCCAACCAATAGGCCACTGCGGGTTTTTGGTGAGCCACCACCACGGGAATTCCAGGAAGAACGATGCCTGCTTTCTGGCGGGCGATGGACAGAATATCCTTTCCCAAAACATCCATATGGTCCATCCCGATGGCTGTCAACACGCATACATCTTTCGGGATGGCGTTGGTGGCATCCGCAACTCCCCCCAATCCCGCCTCCAGGACCATCCATTCCACTCCCTCCTGATCAAAGGCGGCCAAACCGATGGCGGTCAAAAGGTCAAAATAGGAGCAACCCGATTGCTCAGACGGCCCTGCCTCATCCAGAACCCTTATAGCAACCTGATCAAACACCTCCTTGGAAACCATCCGTCCGTTGATCTGAATCCTCTCCCGAATATCCCGCAGATGAGGGGAAGTATACAGACCTGTCTGATGACCCGCCCGGAGCAGCAAACTGACAATCATGGCGGCAGTGGTGGTTTTTCCATTGGTCCCGGCGATATGGACCACCTTTTTGCCCAGGTGCGGGTTTCCCAAGCGGACCAACAAGGATTTTAACCCCGCCAACTTGGCCCCGTCACGGGTATGCGGCCGACTGTGGAGGGATGCCAGACCATTCAATTTGTTTAATATATTCTGATGGGTATCCAAATTTTTTCTGCCTTGCTCTTAAAGATTATCTGAGGAAACAAGCCCGCCAAAGGAGGGGTCATCCAAAGGGACCACCGGATTTCAGGAGACATCCATTCGCTGCCATCAAGAATGCGGGTTTCATTCAGCAGAAAAATGGTATAAAAAAAGAACCTACGGGTGGCCAAGCCGTTTCAAACATCCGGCCCCCCCTCTTCAGGCAGGGCAACACCCCCCATCCATGGGATGTGCCGTACCTTCACAGAATTGCACGATTTTTTTTTGCAAAAAAGTTATGAACTTCAACAGCCCCGGTTGGTTTGACCAATACCTCAAGTTCCGGACGGAAACCCCGTTTTCCAGGTTTCTACCTTCTCACGGCATCAAAATTCTGGAGCAGGAGGGGATTCACAATGAAATGGACCAGGAGATATACTCCTTTTTACAGCCCACCGGTTTGTTGTACGGCTCCCCGGTGACATTTCCCTTTCCTGATCAGGTTTATCCCAACTCACAATACCATGATTCTCTGGAACGGCTGATTCTTGGATTGCTGGAATCCATTTTCGCGGTTTTGATGGCAGACAGGAAATATCAGCTTGAAGGGCTTGAGGATACCTCCGACCCCCTCCGCGATGTGGCCGAAATCATTCAAACCTATTATTCAACCCCGCCGGAAGGGTTTGTTCCCAAAAAAAGCCTGAAAGAATGGATTTTCAGCCTGTTCACCAAGCCACCATCCGACACCGCCCTGTTTGAAAAATACTTTGTTTACAGAGTCACCCAGGGTCAGTCTCTCAACGTGTTGGGCCTGTTTTTTAACAATTTTTTATTTTTGGACGTCTACCATTGCCTGTTGTTGCAAAGAAAAGTGCTGATGGGAGAAACCCTGGGCCCGGAATTGGTGGAAACCTTGAACAATTCTCACCTGGGCCACCGGGAGACGCTGATGAAACTGATCATTGTCACCGCCTATTCCAATGATTCCCTGGAAAGGGAAGAAAAGTTAATGATACAAGGGTTTCTCAAAAGAAGCCGTTTGCCAAAACCCGTCACTGAGTTGTTGGCCGTTAAAATGAACACAGGCCTCACTTTGAATGAGGTGGAGATAGCCACGGCACCCTGGCTGATCCGCCGGTATTTTTTAGAGGTGGTGATCATGATGACTCTGCTGGACAGAGTGGTCACCAAAGAAGAGGATGAATTGCTGAAAAGGCTGGTTGAGCGGCTTGGCCTGTGGGGAGAAGAACTGGACCAAAGCCGGATCGCTCAGGAGACCTTTTTGTTCGCCCAAGGGGACAACCTCCAATTTTTTCAGAAAAAACCGAACCTGTTCAACATCAAAAACCGGTTGAAGGAAAAAGCGGGGATGGCTGTTAGAAAGAACATGAACCGGGTGGTGAATGAAATAAAAGAGACCAAGGAGTTGTCTCAATTGCTGATGAAATCCTCAAAAACCCAGCTGAATCCGGAGGAAAAGAAAAAAGTTCACGACCAGTTGATGGACATTCTGAAAACCATCCCGGCATTGGCCATATTTGCACTTCCCGGAGGGGGGATCATCCTGCCCGTGATCATGAAATTGTTGCCCTTCAACATTCTGCCAAGCTCTTTTGAGGAAAAAGAATAAAAGTTGGCAGCCTCATTTCCCTCCCCCTTTTACAGGGGCAAACAGCCGCCTGCCGTTTACCTTGAATTCCCCAATGGCTTGTTGCCCTTCCTCCGATAACATCCATTCCTTTAAGATCGCGGCCTCCCGGTGATGAACCCCTGCCCCGGAGGGTGCCGATAAAAGAGAATAGGGATTCTTCATGGCCGGATCACCCCAAATCACGGGACGCAGCCGCAAACGCCCCTTAAAAGCATAATAGGTTGCATCCACGCAAATCACATACCCCCCAACCTCATCGGCTATCATCAGCGTGGCCCCCATTCCAAGCCCGGTGGGGCGATACCATTCACCCTGGGGGACAACCCCCAATGATTTCCAGGTTTTTTGTTCCAGAATGTGGGTTCCCGAACCATCCCCCCGGGAAAAAAACACTCCCTGGGTCTTTCGGATTTGGGCCAGGGCCGCCTTCAAAGACAGCGCTTTGGCGGCCCCCGCGGGGTCCTGGGGCGGCGCCAGCAAAATAAAATGGTTGACCATCACCTCCCGGCGGTCCAACAGTTCCCCTTTCTGTACATATTCCTGTTCCAACCGGGGGGCGTGGGACAGCACCAGGTCCACATCCCCCGCGGCCCCCAGCCGCAGGGCCTTGCCGGACCCCACCGACACCACCTGAACCTGGATTCCGTGAGTTTTGGTGAACCAGGGAAAC
>JAOUFO010000335.1 GCA_029858165.1 Deltaproteobacteria bacterium
CAAATGGGGATGTAGAGGCCTGTTTCCCCCCTCCCTGTGTGGGGAGCCAAAAGAAAGGCGCCAGCCCGGCTAACGCCGCATGGAGGCGCAAGCCGACAAGCGGGGCCGGTGCTGGTGCTGGACAGCGTTCCAGGGGGTGCCCAACAGGGCGGGGGGAGAGGTGGTTTTTGGCGGCGGGAGGGCCAGCACCCCAGGAGGTCCCCGTGCCAACGGACAGAAGGAGCAGCGTTTTTGAAAACGGAACGGCAAGAAATCCTTCTTCCGGGTTGCTTTTACCCTCCCCTGGGGTATCGTTTATAAAAGCGTTTGACGTTCCTGCGGAGGGGCAGGGATTTAAAAAAACCAACCCGGAACTTTTATGCAGATTCATTTGGAAGGGACCACCATTCTTTCGGTACGGGATGGGGAAAACGTGGTGATGGCCGGGGACGGTCAGGTGACCATGGGCAACACGGTGATGAAGGCCAACGCCCGCAAGGTGCGCACCGCCTATCATGGCAATGTGCTGGCCGGGTTTGCCGGGTCCACCGCCGATGCCTTTACTTTGTTTGAAAAATTTGAGGAAAAGCTGACCGAATACAACGGCAACCTGTTGCGGGCCAGTGTGGAACTGGCCAAGGAATGGCGCACCAACAAAATGTTGCGCAACCTGGAGGCCATGCTGGCGGTGGCGGACCGCACCAATTCTTTGATTATTTCCGGCAACGGGGATGTGATAGAACCGGAAGGGGGGATGCTGGCCATCGGTTCCGGGGGGATGTTTGCCCTGGCCGCCGCCAAAGGGCTTCAAACGGCGGGGGGGCTGACTCCCCGGCAGGTGGCGGAGCAGGCCATGGCCATCGCCGCAGAGATTTGTATTTACACCAATTCCAACATCATTCTGGAAGAAATCAGGTAACCCATGTCCGACCCTCTTTCCCCCACCACCCTCACCCCGCGCCAGATTCTGGACGAGTTGAACAAATACATCATCGGCCAGGATGAGGCCAAACGGTCCGTGGCCGTGGCCCTGCGCAACCGCTGGCGGCGGCTTCAGGTGCCGGAGGCCATCCGGGATGAAATCAGCCCCAAAAACATCATCATGATCGGCCCCACCGGGGTGGGAAAAACCGAAATCGCCCGGCGCATCGCCCGGCTGACGGGGGCACCGTTTGTCAAGGTGGAAGCCTCCAAGTTCACCGAGGTGGGGTATGTGGGGCGGGATGTGGAATCCATCATCCGGGACCTGGTGGAGGTGGGGGTGGCCATGGCCCGGAACGCCTGTGTGGAAAACGTGGCCGAAAAAGCCCGCATGCTGGCCGAGGACCGTTTGTTGGAAATCCTGGTGCCATCGGTCAATCCGGGGGGGGAAGAGGGAGAATCCGCCACCCGGGAAAAATTCCGCCAGAAGCTGAAAGACGGCAAACTGGACGACAAAACCGTGGAAATTGACGTGGCCGAAACCTCCAAGGGGCCGGTGGTGGAGTTTATGCCCGTTTCGGGGATGGATTCCATGGATTTCAATATGAAGGACATCCTGTCCTCCATTTTGCCCAAACGGTATAAAAAGCGGAAGCTGCCCATTCCGGAAGCCCTGGAACTGTTGCAGCAGGAGGAAGCCGAAAAACTGATTGACATGGAGGAGGTGACCCGGGTCGCCGTGCGCCATGTGGAACAAAACGGCATTGTGTTTTTGGATGAAATTGACAAAATCGCAGGCCGGGGCAGCGCCCACGGACCGGATATATCCCGCGAGGGGGTCCAGCGGGATATTCTGCCCATTGTGGAAGGCTCCACGGTGAACACCAAACACGGCCCGGTGCGCACCGACCATGTGTTGTTCATCGCCGCCGGGGCGTTTCATGTCTCCAAACCATCGGACCTCATCCCGGAACTGCAAGGGCGGTTTCCCATCCGGGTGGAACTGAAGGCCCTGACCAAAGCCGATTTTGTCCGCATCCTGACCGAGCCGGAAAACGCCCTGATCAAGCAATATGTGGAACTGATCAAAACCGAAGGGGTGGAGTTGGAATTCAGCCCCGCCTCCATTGAGGAGGTGGCCGAAATCGCCTCCCTGGTCAACGGACGGGATGAAAACATCGGCGCCCGCCGCTTGCACACCATTTTGGAAAAAACCCTGGAAGAACTGAATTTTGAAGCGCCGGGTCTGGTCGGCCAGAAGGTGGAAATCACCCCCCAGTACATTCGGGACAGGTTGGGGGATGTGCTGAAAGATCAGGACCTCAGCCGGTTTATTTTGTAAGCCCAACACACCTTAATCTTTGTTCCTGGTATTCCCCCCCCTCCTTCCCAAAAGGAGGGGGTTGATTTCAATTGAAGGATGGATATAAACAGGAGGTCTGATGAAAAAATCCATTGGGGTTGGCGTTTCGGTTGCGGCTTTGTGGCTGCTGGTTTTCGTCTCCGTCGCCTGGGCGGACCTGGATGATGTGGGCCGGGAAATTCAAAAAGGGGCCAAACAGGTGGGAGGGGTCCTGGAAAAAGCCGGTAAAAACGTCAGCAAAGGAATCAATGAGGCCGGGGGAAAGCCCAAAAAGAAATCCGCCCCAAAAAAGAAGCCCGCTACAAAAAAATAGCCTGAGACCTCTGCATAACTGCCAAAAGCTCCCGTTTTGATAAAAACGCGGGGGATTGGGGGCCGCAGGCCCCCAATCATAT
>JAOUFO010000336.1 GCA_029858165.1 Deltaproteobacteria bacterium
CCGTTTGTTGCATAGCCGCCTCCGCCAAGGCAAACAAATCCTCCCGTTGGGTTTTCAACGCGTCCAGTCGGGTCCGGGCAGAAAGTTGAATGGCATCCAGAGCCGGACGGGGTCCGCCGGAGGAGGAAATCGGTTCGGTCTCACCGGCTGCTTCCAGGGTTTCCTGCAACAGAAACATCTCCTCTAAAAAATCCGGGGGCAGGCGGGCGGCATCCAGCGCCGTTTGCCCGGCCAGCAGCCCCAACAAATACCCCGCCCGCCGGAATTCATCCTTCAACACCCCATAGGCTGTGTTCACCAGCGAGGAATATTGAAGCACCTTTTGACGGAGGAACGCTTCAGACCCAGAATGAAAATCCGGGTGGAGGGCCATGGACAACTTTTTGTAAGCCGTCTCCAGCCGGGGGGTGTCCAGCCGGTGGCTGACCGGCAAACCGAACAGGGCAAAATAATCGGGCAGAGGCCTGGGGGCCAGCACCAAACCACATCCCAGGCAAACCAGCGGATAGATCACGGGTTGTCCGCAACCGGGGCAGGGGGGCGGGGGGGGTTGAGGATTCACGGATAGGCCCTTGTGGGGTTTGGCGGCCGCCGGTTTATTTGGCTTGCTGCTTTTGTTTGTAATCGTTGATGGCCGACTTGATGGCATCTTCCGCCAGCACCGAGCAGTGAATCTTGACCGGGGGAAGGGAAAGTTCCTCCACAATATCCATGTTGCGGATTTGCAGGGCCTCATCCAGGGTTTTGCCCTTCACCCATTCGGTGGCCAGACTGGAGGAAGCGATGGCGCTGCCGCATCCAAAGGTTTTGAACTTGGCGTCCACAATTTTGCCGTCTTCCACCTGGATTTGCAGTTTCATCACATCGCCGCATTCCGGGGCGCCCACCATGCCGGTGCCCACGTTGTCATCTTTTTTATCCAGGGCGCCCACATTGCGGGGGCTGTTGTAATGGTCCAACACTTTTTCGCTGTATGCCATGGGTTGCCTCTAATGGTGGTTGGTTCAGGTGATAAGGCCTTTGCATCAGACCGCACCCGTTTTTTCAAAAAGCGGGGGTTGGCCGTTAATGGCCCGGCCCCCATTGCACCTTGGATACGTCAATGCCATCCTGGGCCATTTCGTACAGGGGAGACATCTCCCGCAGCCGGTTGACGGTTTCCACCACCCGGCCGATGGTGTAATCCACCTCCTCTTCGGTGTTGAACCGCCCCAGGCCGAACCGGATGGACGAATGGGCCAGATCATCCCCCACCCCCAACGCCCGCAACACATAGGATGGCTCCAGACTGGCGGAGGTACAGGCAGAACCTGAAGATACCGCGATTTCCTTGATGCCCATCAACAGACTTTCCCCTTCCACATAGGCGAAACTGATATTTAAGTTGCCCGGATGGCGGCGGGTGGGATGGCCGTTGAGGTACACAAAATCCAATTGGCTGGTGATGCCCTGGTGCAACCGCTCCCGCAGGGCCAGCAGCCGGGCGGTTTCAGCGGGTTGTTCCCGGCGGATCAGTTCCGCCGCCTTGCCGAACCCGGCGATGGCCGACACATTGAGGGTGCCGGACCGCATCCCGTTTTCATGCCCTCCCCCGTGAATGATGGGGGTCAGCCGCACCCGTGGTTTTTTGGCCCGGTTGATATACAACGCCCCCACCCCTTTGGGGCCGTAGATTTTATGGGCCGAAAGGCTCAGCAGGTCTATGTTCATTTTTTTCACATCCAGGTCCATGTGGGCCACCCCCTGGGTGGCGTCACAATGGAACAGCACTCCCCGCTCGGCGGCCAACCGGCCGATTTCCTCCACCGGGTGGAGAGTGCCGATTTCGTTGTTGGCGGCCATCAGGCTGATCATCACGGTTTTATCCGTGATGGAATCGGCCAGTTGGTCCAGGCTGATTTCCCCCTGGGGGTTCACATCCAGATAGGTGACGGTAAACCCCTTTTGCTCCAGCCAGCGGGCCGGGTCCAACACCGCCTTGTGTTCGGTTTTGCAGGTGATGATGTGGCTGCCTTTTTCCCGGTAGTATTCCGCCGCGCCGAATAAGGCCAGATTGTTGGATTCGGTGGCCCCGCTGGTGAAGATGATTTCCTTGGCGCTGGCCCCCAACAGACCGGCCACAGCCTTCCGGGCCGTATCCACCGCTTCATCGGCCTCCCACCCAAAGGAATGGTTCCGGCTGGCGGCGTTGCCGAATTTTTCCTTCAGGTAAGGCAGCATCACATCCAACACCCGGGGGTCCAGGGGGGTGGTGGCGTGGTTATCCATGTAAATGGGTGTTTTCATATCCGGCTTCCGGTGAGTCCTGCTCAGGTGAAGTGGAGGAGACACTCCCCACGATTTCGTTTAGGGTCAGTTGATCCATGAACTGTTGGAACCTGCGGTGAACCACCTGGAGGGGTTTCCGGGTGGGGCAGTGATGGTCCAGGCCGCATTCACGGGATTCACCCGCGCAATCCACCAGATGAAACGGCCCTTCCAGCGCCTCCACAATCTCGCCCAGGGTGATGCGGTGGGCCGCACGGGACAAATGGTATCCCCCCTGGGCGCCCCGCATGGAGGTGACCAACCCCGCATTGCACAACGCTTTTAATATATTGGCCACCATGGGGGCGGGCAGGCTGTTGCCCAGGGCCATTTCCCGTGAACTG